>NZ_JROX01000003.1:0-44345 GCF_000800955.1 Kocuria sp. ZOR0020 | reverse complement strand
ACCGCACGCGGGGGCACCGAGGCCGGCCGCAGCATCCAAGTCCTCTACGGCCAAGCCGAGCAGAGCGGCCGTCCGGGCCATGACGCGGGCGGCATTCAGCGTGCACAGCAGTGGAAGGAACTAGCCGGTGGCATCCGCGAAACCCGACGTCACACCGCTTGGATCCGGCGTGGGTTGCTCGGAGCGAGCGAAGACCGTGCCGGAAGTCCCGACCGACACCACGACGTCTCCCGGCTGGATCCACAGCCCCAGTGCAGCCCCCGCATTGTCCCCGCACCCGGCTGAAACCACTGCCTGTGGTGACTTGGGCAACCAATCTCCGGTGACGCTGCCTGAAGTTGCGTCCGGGGCAAGGACCTGCGGCAATTGTGGCTCGGCACCGAACCAGTCCACGAGCAGATCGCTGCGAACCGTGTTGGAAACGGGGTCGAACCAGCCTGTACCGGAGGCATCTGAACGATCCGTGACCCACGCTCCGCCGGTCAGGTGGCGCACGAGCCAGTCATGGCGCAACCCCACACTGGCCACGCGTTTTGCTGTATCAGGGGCGGTTTGGCGCAACCACGCGAGCTTGGGCAGGGTGATTGAGCTGACCGGCGCTGTGCCGACGGCCTCCACCCACCCGGGAACTCCGCGCTGATCGACCATCGCCTGGGCCTGGGGTGCGCTGCGGACGTCGTTCCACAGAAGAGCCTCACAGACCGGCTTGCCCTGGGCATCCAGAGCTACCATTCCGTGTTGCTGGGCAGAGACGCCCACACCCACGACGTCGCTGCGGCTCCGGATGCCGGCCGCATCCCACGCGATGTTCAATGCGTCGATCCATGCCTGCGGATCGACGGCGGTGCCGTCTGGATGAGGTGCGCTGCCCCGGGCCGTAATCTTGCCCGTTTCCACATCCACGGCCAAGACCTTGCACGACTGAGTGGAGGAATCGATTCCAATGACCGTGCCGGCTGTGCCCATGCTGCTGTCTCCTGGTGAGCCGGGACCGAAAGAACATCGGTTCAGAACGTGCGTGCTGCATGTTCAGACTACTCACCCATTGAGTGCTTCTGAAGGTATTACGTGCATGAAGGATCGCAACGGCCTGCTGTCCAGACACCGGAGCCACCCGCCCCGGACGGGTCAGGACACTGCTGGTGGGGTCCAGACCTCGGCCTCACTGTCATCGGGATAGGAGTGACCCCCGGGGATGGTCTGGAGTTCGATGATGGTGCCCCACGGTGCCAGGACGTACACACTTCCGTTGCCGGGGGTGTCCTCGTAGCGGCTGTTTCCATGTACTTCAGACAGAGCCTGGCCGCCAGCAGCAACCAAGCGGTCAAGGGAGCCCTGGATGTCGTCCACGTAGAAGGCCAGATGGTTCAGGCCGTAGTCGGCCAGCCTTGCTGCCGGAGCATGCGGCGCGTCAATTTCAAAGACCTCAAGTGATGGTCCGGTGCCGGCCACGATCATGCGCTGGCGCCTGATTGTGGCACCGTTCGGCAGACCCAACTGTTGTTCAGTTTCGGCACCACAACGGGGTTCGTCCTGATCGGTCAATCCGTCGTAAGCGACTTTGGCGCCCAAGCCGTCCTGCAGGAACCGGGTGGCTTCCTCCAGGTCCGGCACGGTGATCCCGATGTGGTTGATGCCCCGGGGGAGAGGTGAGTCCGTGGTCATGTTCGTCTTCCCTTTGATGTGAGGGCCCATGTCCAACACAGACGATGTTACCCCTGAAGTCAACGTTTCTTGATCCGGCCTTGAGGTAAAGAGTTATCTGGGGCGTGGAGTGGACCAACCAGTGAGGATGCCTACATGACCCATCAACAGACCCCAGAACCGATGCCCACAGAAACCAAGGACTGGACCGTGGTTTTGGACGCCGGGTGTTCTGAGTGTGGGTGGGCTCCGTTTGCGCCGCAAGACTCCGTGCACAGATTCGCGGATGCTGCAACTCGCTGGGGACTCGTTCTGCAACGTGATGACCCACGAATGCGTCCGGCACCCCTGGTGTGGTCACCCGTGGAATACGCTTACCACGTGCGTGAACTCCTGGAGCTTCTGGCGCCGCGGATTCGCAACATGGTGGCGCAGGAGGACCCCACCTTCCAGAACTACGACGGCGATGCCTCCGCCGCGGAGAACCAAACCTGGGCGGCGGACCCGGCGGTGGTGGCTCGGGAGATCAAGCAGGCCACCACAGAAGTCCTTGCAACCCTGGATGCGCTGGAACCAGCGGACTGGCAGCGCGCCGGGCATCGCAGCGACGCAGTGGTGTTCACGGTGGGTTCGCTGTGCCAGTTCATCGTTCACGACGTCGAACACCATCTGTGGGACGTGAACGGCTGACCCGACCACTGGCACCGGCCGCCGTCAGTCAGCGGGCCGGCACACCACGTGCCAGGCGTCGGATGCCCTCCGCCACGCGGTCGGGGCTCACGCCCGAGTAGGCCACCCGCACGGCGTCGGAGGATCGGCCGTCGGCGTAGCACGCGGCGCCTGGCACAATCACCACACCCTCCTGGATGCCACGGTTGAGAATGTCCCCCAACTCCACTCCGGGGAAACGCACCCAGGTGAAGAACCCACCCTTGGGATCCGTCCATTCGGCACGGTCGCCCAGATGCTCCTGCAATGCAGCGGTGGTGGCCTGTGCGCGCTCGCGGTAGAGCTCCACGGAGCGGTCCAACACGGTGGTCCACTGCGGTGAACCCAGCCACGTGACCACCAGCTCCTGAGACAGCACCGAGGGGTGGATGAGGACGGCTTCAGCCGCGATCTGCATACGAGCCCGAACATGGGCCGGTGCAACGGCCCACCCCACGCGTAAACCGGGTGAAAAGATCTTGGACGCGCTGCCCAGGTGGATCACGTGCTCGGGAGCCCTGGAATGCAACGTGGCCACCGGCCCGGTGGTGCGCTCAAAATCCAGCAGCCCGTAGGGATCGTCCTCAATGATCATCACGCCGCGGGCGGCGCAAACCTCCACCAACGCCCGGCGTCGTTCAGGGGAGAGCGTGACCCCCGTGGGGTTCTGATGAGTGGGAACCGTGTAGACGAACGGCACCCGGTGCCCCTGCGCGCGTGCGGCGTCAATCGCGTGGGCCACCGCCTCAGGGTCCAGGCCGTTCTGGTCAATGTCCACGTGCCGGACCTGGACCTCATAGCTGCCGAACACCCCCAGCGCGCCCACGTAGGTGGGGTCCTCGGCCAGGATCACGTCACCCGGGTTGCAGTACAGCTTGGTCACCAGGTCCAGCCCAGCCTGCGACCCCGCCAGCGGCTGCACCTCACCAGGACCGATGCTGGAGCCACGGCGCGCCATCAGCTCAACCACCAGTTCGCGCAGCCCGTCAATGCCTGCACCGGAGCCGTACTGCAGGATCTCCGGTCCACGCTCGCTCAGCAACGACGACGCCAGCTGCGCCACCGAACCTTCCGGCAGAGTGCTCAGATCCGGTTTTCCACCGGCCAAGGAGACCACTGATGGATCAAGGGCCGTCTCAAACACAGCTCTGACCGGAGACGGACGAAACTCCTTGGACCGGGTGGCGAAACCCGTGTCTGTGGATGAAGCAGTGGGGGAGGGCTGATGGCGTGACATCGGGGGTTGCCTCGATCTGCTGAAGGTCCAGGGCTGCGGGCCCCGATGTTCGCGGAGCACACGCGAGCACCAGCGTGCACGGCGCCCGTGACCCGGTCAAGAGATGGCCGGATCACGGACGCCGTTGACGGTGAGGACGTGCGGATCAGCTGCGCATACGCTCCGCACTCGGATCCAGCAAGGGCTCCGGGGTCACGGTGGCCGGGTAGCGCTGACCGAAGTAGGAGATCTCCACCGCGGTGCCCGGGGTGCTCAGCTCCGCAGGCAGCCACGCGTAGGCGATCGACTTGCCGATGGTGTATCCCTGATCCGCGCTGGTCACATAGCCCACGGCTGGTGCATCTGGATCTGCCCCCACCGCGTGGACCGGCTCATGGCCCAGCACGACGGCGGAGGGATCATCGAGCAGCAGGCAGGACAGGATCTTGCTAGGCGCCCCACGGGCCTCCATGTGCTCGGCTGCCACACCCTTGACGGCAAACGCGAGCCCGGCCTCCTCCGGTGTGTTGCTGCGGTCCATGTCCGCACCCCACAGGCGGAATCCCTTTTCCAGTCGCATGCTCTCGAATGCGCGGCGCCCCACCGGGAGAATGTCGTACTCCTGCCCGGCAGCCATGATCTGGTCCCACAGGTAGCCGCCGAACTCCGCAGGGGCGTAAAGCTCCCAGCCGAGCTCACCCACGTAGCTCAGACGCAGAGCCAGGGTGGAGACACCGGCAATGCTGAGTTCACCGCACCGGTAGAACCGGAAGGCCTCATTGCTGATGTCCTGATCCACCAGGGTTTCCAGGGTCCGCCGGGCGTTGGGGCCCCACAGGCCCAGACCGAAGTGCCCGGAGGTCACGTCCTCCACGGTCAGGTCCACGCCGCGTTCGCGCATCCGCTCCTGCAGCCATGTCCGGTCCTGGTTGCCGTTGACACCCACGTGGTAGGTGTCCGGGCCGGTCCTGGCAATGGTGATGTCGGAGAGGATCCCCCCGGAGGCATTGAGGACCAGTGCGTACACCACGCTGCCAGGTGATTTGCCCACGGTGCGGCTCAGCAGGCCGTCGTCGGCAAGGGAGGTGAAGAACGCCGTGGCATCGCGCCCCGGCCGTCCCGTTCCGGAGACCCGGAGCCGTGGCAGGGAGGTCATGTCCACCAACCCCACGGAATTGCGCAGGCCGTGGGCCTCAACGGCCGCCAAGGGGCTCCAGTGCCGTGCCGCCCAGGCGCCACGTCCTGGCAACGGCTGATCCCCGAGCATGGGCTGACCACGCTCAGCAGAAGATTCGTACCACAGCGGGCGCTCCCAGCCGTTGGCCACGGAGAACACCGCCTTGGCCTCCCGCTGACGGTCGTTGAACGACGTCGTTCGCAGCCCCCGCATCCGCAACGTGGTGGCCTTGGGGTGGACGACGTCGTAGACCTCGTCGTAGGACTCCTCGCCCTGTTCGCGGGCCCACCTCTTGGAGGTCACCCGAGGATCGAACCTGGTCAGGTCAACACTGTGGGTGTCAATTCCCGGGTCCCCGGTGGTGATCCACTCCGCCATGACCTGACCGACTCCGGCGGACTGGGTCACCCACACGGCCTGAGCCATCCACAGACCTGGCGATCCCGGCACCGGCCCCAACAGCGGTCCGCCGTCGGGGGTGAAGGAGAAGATGCCGTTGAAGCACATGGAGTCTTCGAGTTCACTCTGGCGCAATTCAGGCAGGAGATCCTGGGCTTCACGCCATGTGGATTCGAAATCCTCCGAGGTGAAGGGGTGGATGGCCGGGTGGGTCCCCGTGGTGGCAAAGCTCTGGGCGCTGGCGATCTGGGTGTCGTCCACCGGCAGCGGCCGGTGCTCATAGGCGCCAATGGCAATCCGGTTGTCCCATTCGCGCAGATACATGGCGTGGTCCTGGTGGCGCAGCATGGGCTTGACCACTTCCGTGGCCGAATCCATCTCCGCCAATGAATCCACGGGCAGGCTGAATCCGAAGCCGTGTTCCACCGGCAGCATGGGGATGTCGATCCCCAGCATTTCACGGGCCATCTTGGGCCCCCACAGCCCCGCACACGTCACGACGACGTCGGCGGGAATCACCTCAGAGGCTTCTGCCGATTCGTCAGCTGACGGGTCGCCCTCGATGTCCACGGTCTCGGACGGATCTCCCGGTTGAACAGGGCGGACCTGCACGCCGGTGACACGGACGTCGTCGTACTGCAGGCCCGTGACCTCCGTGTGCTCCAGGATCTGGGCGCCACCTTTCTGGGCGCGACGTGCCTGGAACTCGACGGCGCGAATCCCCTTGACCACGGCGTCGGTGGGGGTGTGGAACCCGCCGAGCACGCGGCTGACGTCCAGGCCCGGCCATAGCTGCGCCACCTCCTCAGGGGAGATCAGCTCAGAGGGCACACCCCAGGAGTTGGCCAGGTCGTGACGGCGCCGCAGTTCCTGAGCGCGCTCTTCCGTGGTGGCGACTTCCAGGCCACCCACCCGCTTCATGACCCACTCGCCGTTGACCGTGAGGCCGTCCAGTTTGTCCAGGGTCCGCTGCGCCAGCTGGCACATGGTGCGGTTGGGGGAGGTCTGGAAGACGAAACCGGGGGCGTGGGAGCTGGAACCGCCCGTGACGTAAATCGGCCCCTGTTCCACCACCGTCACGTTTGTCCAGCCACGTAAAACCAATTCATCGGCCAACGCGGCGCCGACCACGCCCAGCCCGATGATCACCACGCGGGACTCGGGTCCCGACCGGAGTTCTGTCATGAAAAACCTCCACAGCGCGTGTGTTGCGAACTATGCAACGCCATAGTGCATAGTGCAACTACAGTACGAATGCACCTGTGATCCAGGCAATAGTTACGCGCACCGTTTTGGAGAAAGTCAGTGGCCGAGCAACGCGGTCCGTGGGCCGCCGATCACTGAAGTCTCCAGGCTCAAGCGCGACTCCAGGAACTCCGTGTGCTCACGCAACAGGCCGGCCACCTCCGCAAAACTGGATTCCGGCAGCCGGAAGGCCGGGGCGTTGATCGCCAGCGCTGCCACCACCCGTTCCTCGGGGTCACGGACGGGGACCGCCAGCGCATTGATCCCCTCCTCCCACTCCGCCACGGATGACGCCCAGTCACGTTCACGCAGCGTCTCCAGTTCCATGAGCAGCACATCCGGATCCGTGATGGTCATACTGGTGTAGGCCTCCAGGCCTTGGTCCAGGACGCGCTCCAGTTCGATCTGGTCGGCATGAGCAAGCAGCATCTTGCCGGTGGACGTGGCGTGCAGGGGGCCGCGTTGGCCCACGTACTGCCGCGTGAGTCCAATCATCCGGTTGCCTGTGGTCTGGGTGATGGTCATGGCGTAACCGGAGTCCAGAACAGCCACATTGATGGTCTCGTTGAGTTGTTCGGCAACGGCATCGCAGCAGGCTTGGGCGTCCCGGGCAAAGTCGATGCGGTGTGTGACCGAGTTGGCAAGATGAAGCAGCGCAAAGCCCAGTTGGTAGGAGCCGCGGGTGGTGGTTTCCTCCACCAAATTGTGTGCCTCCAGGGTGGCCAGCAGGCGTAATGCGGTGGAGCGGTGAACATCCAGGCGGCGGGCGATCTCGCTGATGCTCAACGGGGCCTCGTCGCTGAGCACCTCCAGGATCGTGGCTGCCCGGTCGACTGACTGGATGGTGGTTTGTTCTGGTTTCACGCCCGTAAATTTCCCATCACTTGTGTTGTGCCTCTTGACGACTGTGCCACGGATGTCTTCATACTTTCCCCAACCACGTGTTGTGGAATGTGACCACTGTTGCACATCTTGCAACGAAGGTACGAATGGTTGGTGATCTGGCGTGAGCTTCAGAGCTTGCTCCCTCCAAGACTTGACTCCCGGTGAAGGGCTGCGCATCGACTCGGTGCAGCCGCCCATTGCCGTGTTCTTGACCGAGGAAGGAACTGTCCACGCGCTGGACGACACCTGCACGCACCAGGACGCTTCTCTGGCGGCCGGCTGGGTGGAGGACTGCCGGGTGGAATGCCCTCTGCACGAAAGCACGTTCTCCCTGGAAACCGGGGAGGTGGATCAGCCACCCGCCAAGCGCCGGGTGCGGGTCCACAGTGTGGAAATCGACGGCGACGACGTTCTGGTGGAGCTCTCTCAGGACGCACCCAACCTGCCTCCGGGGGTCACCGCATGACCACGCACGGTGCTGATGTGCTCGATGACAGCCTGTTGCAGCACGAGGCCGTGGGTTCAGACGGTCCGGTGCTGGCGCCGGACGGTCACTTGCTGATTGTGGGTGCGGGTCTTGCCGGGTATCACGTGGCTCGCGGCGTACGCAGTCACGGTCACACCGGTCCCATCACCATCTTCGGTGACGAGAACCGCCCGGCCTACGATCGCCCCGCTTTGAGCAAGGCCTACCTCACGGGTGCAGTCACCGAGGAGGATCTCAACCTCGATGACCCCGAGGACCCGGTGGAGGCCACCTGGATCAGCGGCGTGGGAGTTGTTGGACTGTCTGGGTCGGCAGTACCGGCCGAAGAAGACGGCGACGTTGAGGAACTCCCTGCACCGCTGGGGATCTACACCGCAGATGGCCAGTTCCACACCGGTGACGCCGTCGTGATCACCACCGGAGCTTCTGCGCTGACCCTGCCGGCTGCCCCCGACTCCTCCCAACCCCACGTGGAGCCCTACGTCCTGCGGGACATGGGGCACGCGCTGGCCTTGCGTGATGCCACCCTCAGCGGGGCTGAGATCGTGGTGGTCGGCGGCGGATTCCTGGCCTTGGAAGCGGCAGCCACCTGTATTCAGCGTGGAGCTGCCTCCGTGACCGTGGCAGCGGGTGAGCAGTATCCAGGTGCAAAGCGTCTGGGACATGCCGTGGGACAGGCCATTCGGTCCGCTTTGGAAAAGCGTGGGGTGCAGATTGCCCCGCCGTCGCGTGCCAGGTGCCTGCGAACCGCCACGGACGGTCATGAAGTGTTGCTGACGGACGACACCGTTCTCAAGGGCGACATCGTGATCTGTGCCATCGGGGCCAAGCCGCGCACCGAATGGCTGGCGAATTCCGAGTTGACCTTCACCCCGGACACCCGCGCGGTGCGCTGTGACGACTCCGGTGCCACCGTGATCCCCGGGGTCTATGCGGCCGGCGACTGTGCCCAATGGGCTTCTCACTCCAGCGGTCTGCGCCCGGTGGGTCACTGGCAGGAAGCCGTGGAAGAGGCTGCGGTGGTGGCAGCGGCGCTGACCGGAGCCGATGAAGTTGCGCTGCAGGAGCCCTACTTCTGGTCCGACCAGTTCGACCTCCGTATCCAGGGCGCTGGACGAATCCACCTGGCCAACCAGGTGGAAATGCTGGACGGAACGCCTGAGGAGCACAACCTTCTGGTGCGCTACCTGCGTGACGGACAAGAGGTGGGAATCCTGGGGATCAACCGCTTGCGGGACGTCACCAAGTGGCGCAAGCAACGGCGAATTCGCGGCGGCAAGTCCCGCATGACTGCAGTCTGAGCGAACGGAGAAACCACAACAGCCTGATCAATTGACCGGTCACCAGCCGGTGCTGAACGCTGAAGGGAAACATCGTGATCATTGACCACCTGGACGCACCCGTTCCCGGATCATCCCTGCACCCCACCCTGACGGGGGAGGCCTACACCTCAGCGGAGGTGTTTGAACGCGAACAGCAGGAGATCTTCGAGAAGATGTGGAACTGCGTGTTGCGCGCGGACTCCATTCCCAGCCCTGGCCAGTGGAAGACCGTGACCGTGGGGCGCGAGGAAATCATTGTGGTTCGCACTCGAAAGGCCGGGATCAAGGCGTATCACAACGTGTGCAGGCACCGTGGCATGAGGGTCTGCACCAGCGGTGACGGCAAGAACAAGACCCTTCAATGCGGCTACCACGCATGGACCTACGCGTTGGAAGGCGAGCTCGTGGCCGCGCCCAACCTCACCTCCATGCCTGATGTGGACCGCGAGCAGTACGGGCTGAAGTCCGTGGCCGTGAGGGAATGGCTGGGTTACGTGTGGGTGTGCCTGTCCGATGCGGACCAGGGTGAGCAGCCGCCGTCGTTTGAGGAAACCGTCCTTGGAGAGGTGCGCACCAGCTTCGGTGCCGTGGAATCGATCGACAACTACGGAATCGAGAACCTGCGGTGCGGTGAGTCCAAGACCTACGACGTCGCAGCGAACTGGAAGCTCATCATTGAGAACTTCATGGAGTGCTACCACTGCGCCACCATTCACCCGGAGCTGACCGAGGTCATCCCGGAGTTCGCGGACGGCCTGGCCTCGCAACGTGCCAACGGTGAGGTGCACGGCGCTTCCTTTGGCGAGCAGATCCGCGGGTTCACCGTGGACGGTTCCGACGGCGTGACTGAGTTCCCCTCCATTGCACCCGACCAGGAGCGCAAGTACTACGCAATCACGGTCAAGCCGCAGGTGTTCATCAACACCGCGCCGGACCAGGTCATCATCCACCGGATGTTCCCGGTCTCCGAGTCCCGGACCATCGTGGTGTGCGACTGGTTGTTCCTCCCGGAGGTCGTGGAACGTGTGGATGCCGGAGAGCTGGACGTCTCCAAGTCCGTTGAGCTCTTCCACCGCGTCAATCTGCAGGACTTTGAGGCCTGTGAACAGACCCAGCCCTCCATGAGTTCCCGTGCCTACCGGTCAGGTGGCGCACTGGTGCCCAGTGAGCACCACATCGGGGAATTCCACTCGTGGTGGACCCAGCGTGTTGAGGCAGGTTCAGCAGACTGAGCCGGATCCCGCTGGCTGGGGCAACGCGGTCATCGGAATCTCAGTCTTCAGCGGCTGAGCCGTAGAGGTTGCGGGAGATGCCGTAGGCAGGGCCACCCGGCTCGGCCTGCGGCCCCAATGCCATCACGGTGATGAGTTCGTAGACCACATGGGCGGCGGCAATGCCTGCCAGTTGCGCATGATCGTAGGCGGGGGAGACCTCCACGACGTCGCAGCCCACAATGTTCAAGCCGCGCAGTCCACGCAGGATCTCCAGGACCTCACGGCTGGTCATGCCACCGGCCTCCGGGGTCCCGGTCCCGGGGGCGTGTGCGGGATCCAGGACGTCGATGTCCAAAGAGACGTACAAGGGCCGGTTCCCTACCTTGTCCCGCAGGAGGCTGACCACGGCGTCCACGCCCCGGCGCATCACATCTGCGGAGGAGACGATGCCGAAGCCGAACCGGGCGTCGTCGTCCAGGTCCTGTGTGCCGTAGAGCGGGCCACGGGTACCCACGTGCATGATCGATTCGGGATCGATCAGGCCTTCCTCATGGGCGCGCCGGAACGGTGTCCCGTGGGTGTACTCCGCGCCAAAGTACGTGTCCCAGGTGTCCAGGTGCGCGTCAAAATGCAGCAGCGCCACGGGTCCGTGGAGGGCGTGGTGGGCACGCAACAGGGGCAGGGCAATGGTGTGGTCTCCGCCGACGCTGACCATCTTGGTGCCGCCGTCCATCAGCTCCGCGGCTCCGGCAGCAATGGATTCGATGGCTTCTGCGATGTCGAAAGGGTTGCCGATCAAGTCACCGGCATCAGCCACCTGGCACGCGGCAAACGGTGAGGCGGACTGGGCCGGGTTGAAGGGCCGCAGCAACCTGGAGGATTCCCGGACGTGGTTGGGACCGAACCTGGCGCCCGAGCGGTAGGAGACCCCGGCATCGAAGGGGATGCCCAGAACCGCGATGTCCGTGTGCTCCACCTGATCCGTCCTGGGCAACCGCGCAAACGTCCCCACGCCTGCCCAGCGCGGGGTTTTGGCGGCGTTGACGGGGCCAAGAAGGTGGCGCCCGTCGGGGCCGGTGTGGGTGACACGTTCGGGGTCCATGGTTCTCTCCTGGGTGGATGGTGGTGATGGTGGTCAACAGGTGAGGTGGATCAGGTGGCCATGATCCACAGGACCGTGGCGGGCTGCGAGCCTGGGTTTTCCCATCCGTGGGGTTCGGAGCCGGGGAAACTGACGGTGTCTCCGCCCTGGAGTTCAAGGCGCTGGTCGGGAGTGCTCAACACGAACTGCCCACTGATCACGTGCAGGGCCTCATGGCGGCAATCCATGCTGTAGGGCTCGTCCTCGCTGTGCCCGCCGGGTTCCACTGTGGCCCGAATGATCTGCAGGGCCTTGTTGACGGACGGGGTGACCAGCAGTTCGCGAATCCCGTGACCACCCAGATCGACCTCCGGGGCTTCAGCCAGTCGCACCACATCCACTGCTGCCTCAGCGGCAAAAAACTTCCCCCACCTCAACCCGCAGCGCCCTGCACAGTCGGACCAAGGCATCCACGGAGGGGGACGTCAGGTCACGCTCCACCCGGGAGACAAAACCCTTGGACAGTTCCGCTGCTGCTGCCAGTTGTTCAACGGTCATGTGATTACGACCCCGGAGGTTGCGTAGCCGCGCCCCGATCCGTGCGTCCCCGGATCCGCTGTGAACGGAAAGAGCTTTCAGTGGAACCTCCGGGGGCACGAGTTGTCGCAGCTGTGATCCAACACTATGCCGTGGATCACATGATGCCTATACTGATACGCAACTTTTGTTTCTCTGGAAGAAACATAGCCGCTGGCCAGTCGCAACAGACGGGAATCCCGCCATGGACATTGCGATCATCGTCGTCTACTTGGTGGCCATGGTGGTGGTCGGCCTGTGGGCGGCCCGCCGGGCATCCAGTACGGAGGATTACAGGGTGGCTGGCCGCCGGCTGGGCCCCCTGTTCTACACCGGCACCATGTCCGCCGTCGTTCTGGGTGGCGCCTCCACTGTGGGTGGAATCGGGCTGGGATACACCTACGGCATCTCCGGAATGTGGCTGGTGATGGCTATTGCCACAGGCCTGTTGGTGCTGAGTCTGGTGTTTGCTGGTCGGATCACCAGGCTGAAGATCTACACGGTCTCCCTGGTGGCTGTGGGCGGTTGGTCCGGCATGAGTGACCGGTTGGACGCCACGTTCTTTGCCCCGGATGCCATGGGCTTCCAATCGATCATCGCCATGTTCGTGATCTACGGCTTTGGCATGTTGATCGGGCAGGACATCTGGCAGCGGGTGTTCACCGCGCGATCGGCAGGGGTGGCCCGCTGGGGCGGCACATCGGCTGCCGTTCACGTGGGTCTTTACGGTGTGGCTGGTGCAGTCATCGGCATGGCCGCTGCTGCCGTCCTCCCCACCCTGGAAAACTCCGACGACGCCTTCGCCATCATGGCCCAACAGCACGTTCCGGCAGGGCTGGGCGGCGTGGTGTTGGCGGCAGGTGTGGCAGCCATGATGTCCACTGCCTCCGGGGCTCTGATCGCCTCCGCCACGGTGGCCCGGGTCGACGTCGTGCCGCTGTTCAAAACACTGGTGACGGGGCAGCAGAATTCGCGGCCCTCCGTGCGCGGTGACCGCCTGTACCTGCTGACTTTCGGCGTGGTGGTGACCGTGTTTTCCGTCCTGGTCCCCGATGTGGTCACGGCACTGACGATCGCCTATGACCTGCTGGTGGGCGGTCTGCTGGTGGCCATCCTGGGTGGTCTGTTGTGGCGTAGAGGCAACTCGCTGGGGGCAGCTGCCTCCATGGCCGCCGGTTCAGTGGCAGTGGTGGTTGGCATGCTGGCCTTCGGCGTGATGGCAAATGCCCCCATCTACATCGGTTTGGGGGTTTCGGCCGTGGTGTACGTGGTGGTCTCCCTCTCCACCCGCCCCACCGATCCTGCTGTTCTGGGCGCCTGGGACCGGCGGCTTGCCGGGCAGTCGGGGGACTCTGTGGGTGAACACGCGTGACCTGCAGGGACCATGTCTGTGCGCCGTCACAGAGTCTGCACCTGGCAGCGAACACCTCTGGCGAGGCCGAGCCCGCTGTAGAAGCATGGCAAGCAGTACGTGATCAGTAGCACATCAGGAGATGGACATGAGCAACGCGTTGCAGTACAAAACCGTGAATCCGGCCACCGGTCAGACCGTGGCCGAGTACGACAGTCTGACCGATGACCAGATCGAGGACGTTCTGGTGCGTGCTGAAGCTGGGTATGCCGAGTGGCGTGCCACTCCCATTGAGGAGCGGGCACGGATCGTGACCAACATTGCCGAGCTGTTCAAGAACCGAGCCGATGACCTGGCTGCCATCGCCACCCAGGAGATGGGCAAACCGTTGGGGGAGTCACGGGGTGAGGCCGAGTTCTGCGCGGACATCTTTGACTACTACGCCAACCAAGGCCCCACGCTGGCTGCGGATCAGCCCATCAAATCCACGGTTGAAGGCAAGGCAGTCATCCAGTCACTGCCCATCGGGGTGCTGCTGGGGATCATGCCCTGGAACTACCCGTTCTACCAGGTGGCCCGTTTTGCCGCCCCCAACCTGATGTTGGGCAACGTTCTGCTGCTCAAGCACGCGGAGTCATGCCCGCAAGCGGCCTTGGCCATCCAGGAACTCATGCGGGATGCCGGGCTGCCGGAGGGCGTGTACCAGAACATCTTTGCCAGCCATGACCAGATCGAGCAGATCATTGGCGACCCCCGGGTCCAGGGTGTGTCCTTGACGGGTTCCGAGCGTGCAGGTGCCAAGGTGGCCGCAATCGCCGGCAGCAACCTCAAGAAGGCCGTGTTGGAGTTGGGTGGGTCCGATCCGTTCATCGTCCTGGACACCAAGGACCTGGCCGAGACCGCCAAGTTGGCCTTTGACACCCGGATCGAAAACACCGGACAGGCCTGCAACTCCAACAAGAGGATCATTGTCTCCTCAGAGATCTACGACGACTTTGTGGCCGAGATGGTGCGCCTGACCAAACAGCTGGAACCGGCCGATCCGGCGTCGGAAAAGCCCAACACCTACGGCCCCATGTCCTCCCGAGCGGCTGCGGAAACTCTGGATGAGCAGGTCAAGAAGGCCGTGGAGGAAGGCGCCACCCTGCACGTGGGAGGTGAACTCTCCGAGGGCCCGGAGGCCTACTTCAGCCCGGCCGTACTCACCGACGTCAAACCCGGCACGGAGGCCTACAAGGAAGAGCTGTTCGGCCCGGTGATTGTGGTCTACAAGGTGGAATCGGACCAGGAAGCATTGGCCCTGGCCAACGACACCGCCTTTGGTCTGGGCGGATCCGTGCACTCCACGGATCCCAAGCGGGCCGAGGCCATTGCCCAACTGCTGGACGTGGGCATGAGCGCGGTCAACGCGGCGTCTGCGGAGACCGCGGAGATGCCGTTCGGTGGTGTCAAGCGCTCGGGTTACGGGCGTGAGTTGGGGCCGCTGGGCATGAATGAGTTCGTCAACAAACGCCTGCTGTTCATTGCCGGTCCTGAGGACTGACTACTTTTGCCGTGAGATCACCACTAGGAGCACACTGTGACCCCCCGACGCACCACTGGCCGCGCCGTCCTGGAAACCCTCAAGAGCTACGGGATCGACACCGTGTTCGGCATCCCCGGAACGCATTCGCTGGAGTTCTACCGGCCCATGCGTGAACTCGGGATCCGCGCCGTCACGCCCCGGCATGAACAAGGCGCGGCTTGCGGTGCGGACGGGTGGAGCCTGGTGTCCGGGCTTCCCGGCGTGGTCATCACGACGTCGGGCCCCGGGTTGCTCAATTCTCTCTCCGGGGCTGCCACCGCCTACGCGGAGTCCCGACCCATGATCCTGCTCTCCCCGGGGCGTCCGCTGGGACAGGACTTCCGGGACATCGGGGACCTCCACGAAACCAAGGACCCCTCCGGTGCGGTCAACTCGATCGTGGGCAGGAGCCGCCGGGTCACCCACGGCTGCGAGGCAATCACCATGATCCACGACGCCATGCGGGACTTCACCCACTCCCGCCCGCGGCCCGTCCACATTGAAATCCCCCTGGACATCCTGGAAGCGGAGCTGGACTACACGGAGCATCAGGTTGCCCCGCGGCCACTGGGAACCCCGCAGCCGGCTCCGGTGGACGACGTCGAACGGGCGGCCCGGGCCCTGCGCCAAGCTGAACGCCCCGTGATTCTGGCCGGTGGGGGATCTCTGGCGGCCGGCACGGACCTGCTGCAACTGGCCGAAAAGCTTGAAGCCCCGGTGATCACCACCACCAACGGCAAGAGCGCCATCCCGGAGCGGCACCGGCTGTCCCTGGGTGCTGACCTGCGGTTGAGCACCGCACATGAGTTCCTGCGATCTGCCGATGCCCTGCTGGTGATCGGCTCCAAGGTGGGGGCTGCTGAACTGTGGGGTGGAGACATCACCCCGGACGGGCCCATCATCCGCGTGGACATCATGCGCGATCAGATGTTGTGCAACCTGGACCCGGAGATCGAGCTGCCGGGCAACTCGGCCGCCGTCGTACCGCAACTGATCGAGGCCCTGGGTGATCTGGGGGAGCGGGCGGCGCAGGATCTGACGGAGGTGTTCGCGCGCCTGGATCAGGAGGGGCGCCAGTGGGCGCCAGAGCTGGCCGAGCTCAACGAGGCGATCATGAATGCCGTCCCGGCAGACACCATCATTGGCGGGGACTCCTCCCAAGTCACGTACATGGGCTCCACCACGTTCTTCCGGGCGCAGCAGCCGAATTCGCTGCTCTACATGGGCACCTACGCCACGTTGGGCTACGGGCTGCCGGCCTCGATCGGGGCCAAACTGGCTGCACCCGATCGCCCGGTGGTGTGCCTGGTGGGCGACGGCGCCTTGATGTTCTCCATCTAGGAGCTCATGACCGCGGTGGAGCTGGGGATCACGTTGCCGATCGTGTGCGTGGACAACGGCGGCTACGGGGAGATCCGGGCCAACATGGAGGACCGCTCCATCGAGCCCCTGGCAGTGGATCTGCAGCAGCCGAACTGGGTGGCGTTGGCGGAGGCCTTGGGGGCTCGGGGGACGTCAGCCACCACGGATGATGTGGCCGATCGCGTGCTGGCGGCGTTGGAGGCCGATGGCCCCACGCTCATTCATCTGCCGATCGCCAAGAGTGTGGAGACACCGACCGTGTGAACGCGTGCGCGGTCGCGGCTCCACCCGCTGCGACCGCACCGTGAGATCACCTCTTACCGGTGAAATCACCGCCAGTTGGGTGTCATCTCAGCAGCAGGTGGTGATCTCACGGTGGGTGGACGTCGGCCAGGGCGTCAGGCGGGTATCAGGTGGAGCGGAAATCTGTGGTTAACGCCGGACACTCAGCTGTAACTCGCTGAGTGAGGACTGGAAACACACTCGGACAAACGGCGAAACACAGCGTCCCTAGCCTCAGTGCTGTCTTGACCGCAGCGGGTTCTCCCGCCGTTCCGAGGGAGCCGCCGTGTCCGCTCGTACCACCGTGAGCGCAGTTCTGAGCCTGGTTGCCGCTTTGACGATCACCGGTTGTGGCCAGCGCTACGACCCTCAGGCGGAGGCGGCTGCAGAGCAGGTGCCGCAGGCATCGTGCGTGGATACCAGCGGAGATACCGTCAAGGTGGGGTTGCTGAACTCCCTGTCAGGCACCATGGCGGTGAGTGAGACCACGGTGAACCGCTCCCTGAACATGGCGATCGATGAGATCAACGCTGACGGTGGGGTTTTGGGCAAACAGATTGAACCCGTCACGGAGGACGGCGCCAGTGAGCCCACCATTTTTGCCGAACGCGCGGGCAAGCTGATCCGTCAGGACTGTGTGGCAGCCACGTTTGGTGGCTGGACGTCAGCCTCCCGCAAGGCCATGCTCCCGGTGTTCGAGGCCCAGAACTCCCTGCTGTTCTACCCCGTTCAGTACGAGGGGCTGGAGGCTTCTCCCAACATCTTTTACTCGGGGGCCACCACCAACCAGCAGATCATCCCGGCCCTGGACTGGATGCGGGAACAGGGTCACAAGAAGATCTTCCTGGTGGGCTCGGATTACGTCTTCCCGCGCACGGCCAACCGGATCATCAACGCCTACGCACAAGCCCATGACATGGAGATCGTGGGCGAGGAATACGTGCCCATGGGCTCCACGGAGTTCTCCACGATCGTGAACAAGGCCATGGCATCGGATGCGGACGCGGTGTTCAACACCTTGAACGGGGATTCCAACGTGGCGTTCTTCCGGCAGTACAACGCCGTGGGCCTGGACCCGGAGACCATGCCCGTGATGTCCGTGTCCATCGCGGAGGAAGAAGTGCCGGGCATCGGCGTGGACAACATCCAGGGTCAGTACGTGGCCTGGGACTACTACCAGACCATCCAGACCCCCACCAATGACCAATTCGTGGCCAACTTCAAGGACCGCTACGGCCAGAACCAGGTGACCTCCGACCCCATGGAGGCCGCCTACACCTCGGTGTACCTGTGGAAGGCCATGGTGGAGGAGGCCGGGTCCTTTGACGTCGCCGCTGTTCAGGAGGCCGTTGACACCGGGGAGATCACCTATGACGCACCCGAAGGTGAAGTGACCGTGGATGGGGAGACCCAGCACATCTCCAAGACCCCGCGGATCGGTCAGATTCGCGACGACGGTTTGATCGACACCGTCTGGGAAGCCCCCGAGCCTGTGGTTCCGGACCCGTTCCTGGAGACCTATCCCTGGGCGGATTCCATCACCGGGGCCTGATGCCTGCGGCCCCACCGCACATCTGCGTTTTTTCCCAGCACCACACCAACACCCTTCAGAAAGGGGGCGCACGTGGAGATTCTGATCAGCCAAGTTTTTGCGGGCCTGAGCCTGGGCTCGGTCCTGCTGCTGGCAGCAGTCGGCTTGTCTCTGACTTTTGGTCAGATGGGCGTGATCAACATGGCTCACGGCGAGTTCATCATGGCCGGTGCCTACACGGCTTTCACGGTTCAGCAGGTTCTGGGCAGCGCTGGGGTTTCCTTGCTGGTCAGTCTCCCGTTGGCCTTTCTGATCGGCGGCACATTGGGTCTGATCCTGGAGGCCACGCTGCTACGGCGGATGTACCACCGTCCGTTGGACACCTTGCTGGTGACCTTTGGTGTCAGCCTGATCCTGCAGCAACTGGCCCGGGACATTTTTGGAGCGCCCTCGGTTGACGTTCGACTGCCTGAGTTCTTGTCCGGTCCCGTGATAATCCTGGGCACCCCGGTTCCGGCCTCGCGCGTGTTCATCCTGGTACTGACGGTTGTGGTGGTGGCAGGGCTTTCCCTGCTGCTGTCCAAGACGTCCCTGGGGCGCCGCATCCGCGCAGTCGTGCAGTCCCGCGACCTTGCGGAGGCCTCCGGTATCTCCTCCCGCCGCACTGACGCCCTGACGTTCTTCATTGGTTCGGGCCTGGCCGGGGTGGCCGGCGTGGCCATCACCTTGATCGGCTCCACCAGTCCCACGTTGGGCACCACATACATCGTGGACGCGTTCCTGGTGGTGGTGGCCGGTGGCATCGGTCAGATCCGCGGTGCGGTGATCGCCGCAGCGGGTCTCGGCTTGCTGCAGGTCTTCTTTGAATTCGGCACCACCGCGTCCATTGCCAAGGTGATTGTCCTGGTGATCGTGGTGGCCTTCCTCCAGATCCGCCCACAGGGCATTGTGGCCACTCAAACCAGGGGGTTGGCATGACCACCACAGTTTCACCCCAACAAACAACGACGACGCCGCCCACCACCGGTTCCGCTGAACTGCCCTCCGTGGCAGAGGGAGCCGGGGTGTGGACCACCGGGCCGCGCGGCGCCCTGCTGGGACTGGGCATCGGGGCGGTGCTGCTCCTGGTGATTGCACCGCTGACCCTGGGCGGGTTTGGGTTGGACCTGCTGGGCCGATACCTGTGTGTGGCCATGGTGGCCGTGGGCATCGGACTGGCCTGGGGCCGTGGTGGGATGTTGACCATGGGCCAAGGCGTGTACTTCGGGCTGGGCGCTTACATCATGGCCATGCACATGACTCTGGCGGACACCACGCTGGAGGGGGAAACCATCCCCACGTTCATGCGCCAGAACGGCGTGGAGCAGCTGCCCGAACTGTGGGGGATCGTGCAGCACCCGGTGGTTGCGGTGGCCGCGGTCATCCTGGTGCCCACGGGTGTCGCCGGGCTGCTGGGGTGGGCCATCTTCTCCCGGCGGGTCAAAGGCGCCTACTTTGCCATCCTGTCCCAGGCGTTGGCTGCCGCATTCGCCGTGCTGATCATCGGCCAGCCGGTGCTGACCAACGGTTCCAACGGCCTGTCCAACTTCCACTCCCTGTTCGGCTGGGACCTCTCTGATCAGGCCAACCGCACCGTGTTGTTCCTGGTGGTTGCCGCAGTGCTGCTGGTCATGTTGGCCGCCACCTGGCAGTTGTACCGCTCCCGGTTCGGCGAACTGCTGGTGGCGGTCCGTGATCAGGAGGAGCGTGTGCGTTTCCTGGGGTATGACCCCGCCTTGATCAAGACCGTGGCCTACATGATCGCTGCTCTCTTTGCGGCCATCGGCGGTGCGTTGTTCGTACCGGTGGTGGGGATCATCTCTCCGGCGGACATTGGCGTGGTCCCCTCCATCGCCTTCCTGATTGGGGTGGCCATCGGTGGCCGCTCCACGTGGCTCGGCCCGGTCCTGGGATCCATTGCGGTCTCCTTTGCCGGCACGCAGCTGGCATCAGCTTTCCCCTCCTTCTGGGTCTACCTCCAGGGTCTGCTGTTCATCCTGGTCATCGGGTTCCTCCCCGGCGGGTTGGCCTCGGTACTGGGGATGGTGCGGCGTCGTCGTTCCCAGGGTGCGGACGACGACGGCGGCCAAGCGGCGGGAAGCACCACGGCACCTGTGAGTTCAGAACCGGAGGCAACACGATGACCCGCGACCACCGCCCCAGTTATCTGGAGATCCGCGATCTACGTGTGGTCTTTGACAAGTTTGTTGCCGTTGACGGTGTTGACCTGCGGGTTGAGCAAGGTGATCTGCGGTTCCTGATCGGCCCCAACGGTGCGGGCAAGACCACCACCATCGACGCCGTGACGGCCCTGGCCCCTGCCCAAGGGTCCATCAATCACAACGGGCATGAGCTGGTGGGGCGCAAGACTCACAAGATCGTGCGGTACGGGGTGGGGCGGACCTTCCAGACGGCCAGTGTGTTCGAGGACCTCACCGTCCTGCAGAACCTGGACATCGCTGCCGGGCTGCGCAGACGTCCGCGGGACATGGTGCGGACTCGCCAAAGGGTGTCCCCGCGGATTCTTGAAGTCATGGAGACCACGGGTCTGAGTCGGCACCAGGAGACCAAAGCGGGGGTGCTGTCTCACGGTCAGAAGCAATGGCTGGAAATCGGGATGCTGATGGTCCAGGACGCCACGGTGTTGTTGCTGGATGAACCCGTGGCCGGAATGAGCCAGGACGAACGCGATGCCACGGGTGAGCTGCTGACCAAGCTGGCCGCCGATCACGTGGTGGTTGTGGTGGAACACGACATGGAGTTCCTGCGCAAATACGCCCAGTCCGTGACTGTGATGGCCGCCGGAAAGGTCATTGCCGAAGGTACCGTGGCGCAGGTCCAGGCCGATTCCACCGTGCAGGAAATCTATCTGGGAACCGCCGGGACCAAGAGCCTGGAGGAAGCCAAGGTGGAGGCCGAATTGTTGGGCCTGGACCCGGAGGCCGTGGCCGTTTCCGGCAGTACACAGAGCAAGGAGAACTGATGTTCGCACTGGAAGGTGTGCGCTCCGGGTACGGACGCACGGAGGTACTGCACGGTATTGACCTCACCATTGCCGACGACGGCGTGACCACCGTCCTGGGGCACAACGGGGCGGGCAAGACCACCCTGTTGAAAACGGTCATGGGACTGCTGCCGGTGCGTTCCGGGCGGATCACGTGGGACGGGAAGGACATCACCCGGATGTCAGCCCACCAACGGGTTCGTGAAGGTCTGGCCTGGGTCCCCCAGGGGCAACAGTCCTTCGGCACCCTGACCACACGCGAAAACCTGTTGGTGGTGGCTGAAGCCCATCCCGGTGGGCGGGGGCGACTGGAGGAGGTCGTGGCCATGTTCCCGGCCCTGGAACCTCTGATGGACCGCCGGGCGGGGCTGCTCTCCGGAGGCCAACGGCAACAACTCTCCATCGCCCGTGCCTTGTTGACCGGGCCGCGTCTTCTGGTGCTGGATGAACCGTCGGAAGGCATCCAGCCGTCAGTGGTCCAGGAGATCGAGGAGAAGATCGTGAGCCTGGCCTCCCGTTCCGGAACCCAGGTCCTGCTGGCCGAGCAGAAGGTCGGTTTTGCCCTGGACGCTGCCGATCAATACGCCGTGCTGGCCACGGGTCGAGTGGTCCGCTCCGGACAGGCCGATGAAGCCGCCGTGGATGCCGCGCGGGAGGCACTCGCGGTGTGAGTTGTTGGGGGACACAGCGACCATCGACTGAGAACGGGATCGCGTGGCAAAGATGCAAGTCAAGCGCAGGTTGCGGGTGTCCTTCCCGCCGTCCGTGGCGCCCCAACTTGGAGATTTTCGGAACTGAACTTGGAGATATTAGGAACCAATGGCTCGTTCGACCAGCCGCCAGGGAGCCGCCGGTGTTGAATCGACCTCTGGTCCTGGACACAAGCCCGAAACGTGTCCCCGCTACGGTCGAAACATGTACCTGACGCCCCGGGAACAAGAGAAACTGCAGATTGTTGTGGCCGGTGACCTGGCCCGACGTCGTCGTGACCGTGGACTGAAACTGAATCATCCGGAGGCGGTTGCGCTGATCACCGCTGAGCTGTTGGAAGCCGCCCGTGACGGGCGCACCGTGGCCGACCTGATGTCCTGGGGAGCCACCATTTTGACCGCCGAGCAGGTCATGGATGGGGTGCCGGAAATGATCCACTCCGTCCAGGTGGAGGCCACGTTCCCGGACGGCACCAAGTTGGTGACCGTGCACGAGCCCATCCGCCCGGGGCCGAATGCCACACATGCCTCAACGCAGAACCGCTTGATTCCCGGTGAATACGTGCTGCGGGACGAGCCCGTGGTGATCAACCCGGATCGGCCCACGGTGGAGGTGGAGGTCATCAACCGCGGGGACCGGCCGGTCCAGGTGGGCTCCCACTTCCCGTTCGCCCAGGCCAATCCCGGCTTGGAGTTCAACCGTGCGGCAACGATGGGACACCGTCTGGACATCCCTGCGGGCACTGCCGTGCGATTTGAACCAGGGGATGCCAAAACGGTGCGGTTGGTCAGCTTTGCGGGGACAGGCCAGATCGCCCGGAGTGCCGGGGCATCAGTAGACCAGGAGGCCAACCATGGCGCGTGAACTGAGCCGCTCCGAATACACCTCCCTCTACGGGCCCACCGTCGGTGACAAAGTGCGCCTGGCGGACACCGAACTGTTCGCGGAGGTGGAACAGGATCTTACCAACCGCAATCTGGCCAACCCCGGGAACGAGGTGGTTTTTGGAGGCGGAAAGGTCATCCGCGACGGCATGGGACACAACGGGAGGTTGACCCGGGCGGACGGCGTGGTGGACACCGTGATCACCAATGCCCTGATCATCGATCACTCAGGGGTGTTCAAGGCGGACGTCGGGATGGTGGACGGGCGCCTCAGTGCGATCGGCAAAGCCGGTAACCCAGATGTGATGGATGGCGTGGACATTCTGATCGGGGCCGCCACGGAGGTCATTGCCGGGGAGCACAAGATCCTCACGGCAGGCGGTGTGGACACGCACATCCATTTCATCGGTACGGATCAGATCGGCACCGCACTGGCCTCCGGGATCACCACCATGATCGGCGGCGGAACGGGCCCGGCCGAAGGCTCCAAGGCCACCACCATCACACCGGGACCGTGGCACGTCGAACGCATGTTGCAGGCACTTGATGCCTACCCCATGAACTTCGGCCTGCTGGGCAAGGGCCACACCTCGGCACAGGACCCTTTGGAGGAGCAGGTGCGGGCCGGGGTGGTGGGCTTCAAGATCCACGAGGATTGGGGTGCCACCCACGGATCCATTGACGCAGCCCTGACCGCTGCGGACCGCTTTGACCTGCAGGTTGCCATTCACACGGACACCCTCAACGAATGCGGGTTCGTGGAGGACACCATCCGCGCGATCGACGGCCGGGTGATCCACACGTTCCACACCGAAGGTGCTGGTGGTGGCCACGCCCCGGACATCATCTCCATGGCGGCCATGCCCAACGTGCTGCCGTCCTCCACCAATCCCACCCTGCCTTTCACCAGAAACACGGCCGAAGAGCACTTGGACATGCTCATGGTTTGCCACCACCTCAACCCCTCCATCCCGGAGGACGTGGCCTTTGCGGACTCCCGGATCCGCCCGGAGACCATTGCCGCCGAGGACGTCCTGCATGATCTGGGGGTGTTCTCCATGACCTCCTCGGACTCCCAAGCCATGGGCCGTGTGGGGGAAGTGGTCCTGCGGACGTGGCAGTTGGCGGACCAGATGAAAAAGCGCACCGGGCCGTTGGCGGGTGACCAGCATGCGGACAACTTCCGGATCCGCCGCTACGTCTCCAAGTACACGATCAATCCGGCCATCAGCCACGGCATCGCCGACCACGTTGGCTCGGTTGAGGTGGGAAAGCTCGCGGACCTGGTGCTCTGGGAGCCCGCATTCTTTGGCGTCAAACCCGCCGCCGTGCTCAAGAGCGGGCAGATCGTCCACTCCGTGATGGGGGACCCCAACGCGTCCATTCCCACGCCGCAGCCGCAGCTCATGCGGGACGCCTTTGGCGCCCAGGGGCAGGCACCCGCGCACAACTCCGTGCACTTTGTCTCCGGTGCCGCACATGACGACGACGTCCGCACCCGATTCGGCCTGGCTAAGAAGACCCTGCCCGTGGGCGGAATCCGTGGCCTGACCAAAGCAGATCTGAAGCACAACGGGCAGACGCCGCAGATAGAAGTTGACCCGCAGACCTACCAGGTGCGGGTGGACGGTGAGCTGATCACAGCCGAGCCGGCCCAGGAATTGGCCATGGCCCAGCGCTACTTCCTGTTCTGAGCATCTTCCAAACCCCTGTACTTCCAAGGAGCCGAACCGTTGATTGTTGATTCCATTCAGGGCAACCTGCATGACCTCTCTGAGGAAGAGAAGGTTGACCTGCATGTTGAACGCGTGGCGATGGAGGGGGCTGCCCTGCGCCAGCGGGTGCAGCGTGTGACCACCGATCACGGCAATGAGCTGGGGCTACGGCTGACCGAGCGCCGTGAACTGCGTGATGGGGACATCCTGCACCGGGAGGGGCGCAACGTCGTCGTCGTCTCCACTCTGCCCACGGAGGTTCTGGCCATTGCTCCGGCAACGGTGGAGGAAGCTGCCTTTGTTGCTCATTCGCTGGGCAACCGCCACCTGCCGGCACAGTTCTTTGGTCCGGACGCCCAGTTCACGGGTCTGGAGGGTCACAGCGGGGTCATGGTGGTTCAGTACGACCACACCTCAGAGCACTTCCTGACCGAGCACACGGTGCGCTTTGCCCGGGTGGACCGGGTCATGGAAGTTCCTTTCCGCCATGCCGAGCACACGCACTGACCGTGATCGGCGATGAATCCGGGCTGCTCACCGTTCTGCAATTCGCGGACTCGGCCCTGCCCACCGGTGCCTTCAGCCAGTCACTGGGCCTGGAAACGGCCATCCACGACGACGCCGTCCATGACGAGGCCACATTTCAGACCTGGCTCCACCGTTTCCTGCACCACCAACTGGCACCGGTGGACGGCTGGGCCATCCGCGCCGTGGTGCGTGACGGCCTGTATGCCCTGCGAGTGGACGTCATGCTGCACGCCATGAGCCTTCCGGTACAGGTCAGGGAGGCCAATGCGGCCATGGGGAGGCGGGCCGTGCAGATCGCGGCAGAGAATTTCCCCAGCCTGGAGATCACCGACTACGCGGCGCTGGTCTCCACCCGCCGGGCTGTGGGCAGTGTCCCGGTGGTCCTGGCGCTCTTGGCGCGTGAGCACGGCATCCACTGGCGGGATGCCTGTGCCGCCCACGTGTTCACGTCGCTGACCGCCCTGACACAGAACGCGGTGCGGGGTATTCCCATCGGGCAGAACGCCGGTCAGCGGGTGCTGCGGGCCATGCACCCGGAGGTGACGCGTGCTGTGGACCGGGTGGCTGCACTGACGGAGGACCAGGTGGGTGCGGTCAGCCCCGCGCTGGAGATAGATCAGATGCGTCACGCCTGGCAACGGGCCCGGATGTTCATGTCATGAGACGGCGGCTGGTGTCGTCGTGAATCACCACCAACACAAAGGAGGCGCAGATGAAAACTGAACCAATACGGATCGGTGTGGGAGGGCCAGTGGGGGCCGGCAAGACCCAGTTGGTGGAGCGCATTACCCGTGCGATGGACGGCGAGGTGTCCACGGCGGCGATCACCAATGACATCTACACGATCGAGGACGCCAAGATCCTGGTGCGTACCTCCGTGTTGGATGAGGACCGCATTGTGGGGCTCGAAACCGGAGGCTGTCCGCACACAGCCATTCGGGAAGACACCTCCATGAACGAGGCGGCCATTGAGCAGTTGGTGAGAAGGCACCCGGATCTGCAGGTGATTTTTGTGGAGTCCGGCGGGGACAATCTCTCCGCCACGTTCTCCCCGGAGTTGGTGGATTTTTCGATCTACATCATTGATGTGGCACAGGGGGAGAAGATCCCGCGCAAGGCAGGTCAGGGCATGATCAAGTCGGATCTGTTTGTGATCAACAAAACTGATTTGGCGCCGTACGTGGGGGCGGATCTGTCCGTGATGGAAGCCGACTCGCGGGTGTTTCGGAAGGACAAGCCGTTCGCCTTCACCAACCTGAAAACGGATGAGGGCCTGGACACGGTGTTGGACTGGATCCGTCGGGACGTGTTGATGCTCGACTTGGCACAGTGACCGGGGATTCTCTGTGGTGATCGACGTGGTGACCCGGACAGGTGCTGCCCATGACGTGGAGCTGACCGGAGGCTTGTTGCTCCAGGTCGAACACCGTGGCGGCCGCCATGTGGTGACCGGTCAACGCCATCAGGGTGCGCTGCGACTGTTGCGTCCCCTGTACCTGGACTCCTCCGGCCAGCCGTGTCTGACCGTGGTCAACCCTGGTGGCGGTTATGTGGGTGGGGACCGGTACCGATTGGCCGTTGCGGTGGGATCGGAGGCATCCGCTCTGGTGACCACCCAATCCGCCACCAAGGTGTACCGGACGCCAGGCCGGGCCGTGGTCCAGGAACAGACCTTCACCGTGGGAGCCGGCGGCACCTTGGAGGTGATTCCGGACCCATTGATCGCTTATCAGGACGCCGACTACCTGCAGCGCACGGAAGTGGTGGTCAGTCCGGATGCACGTGCGGTCCTGACGGACGTGGTGACGCCGGGTTGGGCCCCGGACGGTTCGCTCCACCGGTGGTCCTCGGTGCTGCTGCGAACCACACTTGCCCGGCCCCACGGTGGGCTGATCAGTCTGGACACCCTGCACCTGGTTCCTGACGACGACGCCGTGGCCGATCACGGGTTCCTGCCCGGACGGACCCATCTGGGCACCCTGCTGGCGGTGGCTCCGGAGATCGACTGGGCAGTGATCGAGGTAGTCCATGACCTGTTGACCAAACGGGAGGCCGAGGTGACCGGGCTGCGGGCGGGCGTCACGGGATTGGCCGAGCCCGCTGGTGTCGCGCAAGGCACCCGGGGTTCGGCTGCCGCCGGTCTGGCTGTCCGAGTTTTGGGTCCGGGAACTTCCGCTGTTGAAGACCTGCTGCTGGATGTGCACGCAGCGCTGCGGCGTCGTTGGGGAAATCAAGGGCGACTGAACGCCCGGAAGTACTAACCAGATGCACGTGCCCGGAAACTCTGGAGGGGAGACCACCATGTCAACACTCACGCGACCACTCGCTCAGCCGCGGGGGGTGAGAGCGCGGGAGCACAGGTCCACCGTGGTGGTGTCCCTGACCGTTGTGCTCTTGCACGCGGTGGGTTGGGGGCTGCTGCTGTTCACGGTGGTTCCTGCCGATCTGAGCTTGGGCGTACAGGCCGATGGAACACCTGCGGTGTTCACCGGCGCACTGGGGGTCACGGCCTTCCTGCTGGGTGTGCGCCACGCTTTTGATGCCGACCACATTGCGGCGATCGACAACACCACACGGCGTTTGCTTGCCGAAAACCGACCCGCCTCAACGGTTGGTTTCTGGTTCTCCATGGGCCATTCCACCGTGGTTGTGGGATTGTGCCTGCTCCTGGCCTTCGGACTTTCCGCTCTGATGGACCCTGTGGCGGACCAAGATTCCGCATGGCATCACTTCACCGGCGTGTGGGGGCCGCTGGTGGCCGGGACATTTCTGCTGGTGATTGCGGCTTTGAACGTCCAGACCCTGCGGCGGATTCTGGTCAGTCGCTCCGCTTGCTCTGGCCAGGAGGACGGGAATGCTCATCTGACTCAGGCGGCCACCCACCGCCACATGACGGTGGGTCCTGTGACCCGCGTGCTGGACCGACTCGGCGCGCATATCCGCACCCCGCGTCAGATGTACGTGGTGGGGTTGCTGTTCGGCTTTGGATTCGACACCGCCACGGAGATCAGCCTGCTCCTGTTGGCCGGGACCGCAGGGTTGGCAGCTGTGCCGTGGTGGGCCGTTCTCACGCTGCCCCTTCTTTTCACGGCGGGCATGAGCACCTTTGACCTGGCCCAAGGTTGGGTGGCTCGCCGAGCCTACGGGTGGGCAGATGGTCACCCGCGGCGGCTTCTGACCTACAACATCGGGATCACCACCCTGTCCGTGGTGGTGGCGCTGGTGGTGGGTGCAGCGTCGTTGTCCGGTGCGCTGGCGGAATGGTTCGGGACTCCGGATCTGTTCGCGTGGACCGAGGCCGTTGGGCTGGAAGCGTGGGGCTTTGTGCTGGCGACCGTCCTGTTGGTTGCCTGGCTCGGTGTCAGGTTGGTTCGTGTGCGGTCATGAGATGCAGAACAGCACGGCACCCAGAACTGATGCGCTGACCACTCAACTCATGATCACCGGTGCCCAGAGGTTTCCGTACCAGAGTCTGGATGCCGTCAACGCCACACCCAAGATCAGGCTGAACAGGATCGATGCTGCATCCAGGTGTACTGCTGCAAAGACCACCACCGTGATGGTTGCAGCCGCAGGGATCGGCAAGTGCTGCAGCAGCCAGTCCAACAGGACCCGGCGGAAGAGGACCTCTTGGACCAAAGCCATCACCAGGCTCGGGACCAGCGCCAGCATCAAGCCCTGCGCAGTTTCAGGTCTGATCTGTGAAAGCGGACCGGCGCCTGGCCGCAAGCTCATGACGTCCAGGGCGAGGCCTACGGCGGCGATCCCTACGCTGGCCACCACGCCCGTGGTTGTGGCGCCGGTTGCACCAAAGGCCAACCCACCCAGAATCACGCCGAGTGTGGCGCCCAGGTCCGTCACCAGGACCAGCACCCCGGCGTAGAGAACATCCCTGAGCGAGGGGTTCGGTGCCAAAGTCTTGACGTGGGCTTTCCGGCGTTGTGCATCCGCCCAGCTGCGAGGCTGCGCCCCCGTAGTCAATGATCCTGTGCTGATCATGACGCTGACTCTCCCATCTCTCCACTCCCCATGGAGTTTCCGGGTCCCGGAGGGAGTACGTGGTCCCCGGTCCACGGCGACCCTTCGATCGCTGCCCTCACGCGAGGCACATCAGACGCTGAGCGACCGGATTGGATCTGTCCTGCTGAGTCCATTCCATGCGAGCAAATGAGAATGCATGTGTCTGCAGACTTCTTGTGATGTCGGTGCTTGTGGCTAGGGGTTGCTCCTTGGGGCTACAGCAGGATGGCCAACAGTGTGATGCCTGAGACGAATCCGTTGTTGCACATGTGGAAAATCACGGGGGCCCACAAGTTGCCGTACCAGAGGCGCATTCCCGTCAGCGCGGACCCCAAGAACAGGATGTAGAGCATCACTGGCGGCACCACGTGAATGCCGGCGAAGAGCACGATCACCAGGAGGGCAGCGGCCAAGGTCGGCATCTTGGTCCTGAACGAGTCAAGAAGAATCCGTCTGAATATGAACTCTTCAGCCAACGGAATGATCAAAATGATCATGATCGCTGCGAGTGCGGCCAAGGCAGGTGAAGCATCCAGTGATTCATCTGTGCTGGAACCCCCCTGCGGGGAAAGCCCCAGTGTTGAAGCCACAACAAGCGTCATGATGCCGGAGGCAATGATGGTCAGTGGCACCTGCTAGATCAGGTGCAGCAGGCTGTGCCGGCCCCTGCGAAATCCGATCTCAGCCAGACTCCACTTTCGACGCCGGATGGTGTTGGGAGTGGAAATCCGCCCCGCCCCCGTGGGGAGATGGATTCGGACGCCGAATTGTTCACAAGTTACCTCTGAGCTGCAGTGACAGGACATCCTGTACCTTACGCAGGGTGAGGTCACCGCCTGTTGCTGAGATGACACGCAACGGGGTGTCATCTCAGCAACAGGCGGTGATCTCACGGGCAGCTGGACTCAGGCGGCCGGCAGGTCCGGGAACTCTGCTGCGATGGCCGAGTGCTGGATCTTGCCTCCGGAGACCAGAACGCCGCGGCTCAATGCAGTGTTCTCCTGGCAGGCCGTCTCCCACCCGGAGTGGGCCAGCTGCAGAGCAAACGGCAATGTGGCGTTGGTCAGCCCGTATGTGGAGGTCACCGGAACTGCCCCAGGCATGTTGGCCACACAGTAGAACGTGGCCGGGCCAACCGTGAATGTGGGGTCATCGTGTGAGGTGGCTCGGGTGTCCTCAAAACACCCACCTTGGTCTACGGCAATATCCACCAGCACGGAGCCCTCCATCATCCTCTCCACCAGCTCATGCGGGACCACCTTGGGTGCCTTGCGGCCAGGAACCAGGACTGCACCGATCACAAGGTCGGAGCGCAGCAGACACTTTTCGATTTCGTACGGGCTGGACACCACCGTGCGCACCCGCCCGCCGTACTGGTCATCCACGCGGCGCAGGGCATCGATGGACAGGTCAAGCACTGTCACGTCTGCCCCCAGCCCCACCAGCTGGCTCAACGCGTTGGAGCCGGCGTTTCCGGCACCGATCACGGTGGCCACCGCCGGGCGAACACCCGGAATCCCCGGAACCAGCAGGCCACGCCCACCGCTCGTGGCCAGCAACAGGTGGGAGCCCACCAGGGCAGCCATCCGCCCCGCAACCTCGGACATGGGCGCCAGGAGGGGCAGGGCGCCGTCGTCGGTCTCCACGTTCTCATAGGCGATGGCCGTGGTTCCGGCCTCCACCAGCGCCCGGGTCAGTTCTTCTGAAGCGGCCAAATGCAGATAGGTGAACAACACCAGGTCAGAACGCAGGTAGCCGTACTCGGACGGGATGGGCTCCTTGACCTTGAGCACCAGCTCCACACCCCACGCCTCCTCCACGGAGACCATGCGGGCGCCCGCTTCCACGTACTCCTCATCAGGGATGCGCGAACCCGCCCCGGCGCCCTGTTCAACCACGACGTCGTGGCCTTGGCTCACCAGCTGATGTACCCTTGCCGGGGTGATCGCCACGCGATCTTCCTGGTTCTTGGTCTCTTTGGGGATGCCGATGAGCATGGTGAGCCTTTCGTGGAGCCGATGGTGTGCCCGGGCGGCCTGTGGGTGGCACCGAGCGCTGCGGAGTGTTGATCAGCACCCTGCACACCTCCAGTGTGGTCCAGGTCACCGAATCGCTCAATGTTTGGAACACGCTTCAGGCCGGAAAACCGGCGCTGAATCCGGCCAAAAGCGTGTTCTGAACAGGCGGCGCGGAGCCCAGGGCAGCTCACCTCACCAGTCGTCGCCCACCAGACGGGCTTCTGCAATGGATGCCCCCAACATCAGGGTGCGCATGAACCGTTCGGTGGCGGTGATCAGCAGGTCCTCGCCGTCGCGCACGGCCTCGGACAGGCTCATGGGCACTGGGAGGATGGAGGCCACGGCGTCGATCCCGATGCCGTGCACCGCATCCGAGCCCTGCCCCAGGGTCCCGGCCAGGCCGATCACCGGCACACCCTGATCGGCAGCACGGCGTGCCACCTCGGCAGGCACCTTGCCGCGCGGGGTCTGGAAGTCGATGGCACCTTCCGCGGTGATCACCAGGTCCGCGCCGCGGATGGACTTGTCCAGATCAATCCCCGCCAGCCCGGAGTCCAACAGGGCCTCGAACCGCGGAACCAGGGAGGCGCCGACGGCGGCCAGCCCCGCTCCCAACCCGCCGGAGGCTCCCGTACCCACTCCTTGGGCAAAGTCGGTGCCGCGTGCGGATTCGATGCAGTCGCGCTCCAGGACCCGCGCCCAGTTCTCGAATCCTGCCGCCAACTGCTCAACCTGTTCCGGGGTGGCGCCCTTCTGCGGGCCGAACACCCGGGCCACGCCGCGCGATCCGGTCAGCACGTTGTGCGGGTTCAGGGCCAACACCACATGGGCCTTGCCGGTGGCCAGGGCGGGGTGCAGCCCGGTCAGATCCAGGCTCTCCACGCGGGTCAGTTCCACACCACCTTGACCCACCTCTTGACCGTCGGCGTCCAGCACACGGACGCCGAGTGCTTGGAGGGCTCCAAGACCGCCGTCGGAGGTCCCGGAGTCACCGCAGCCGACCACCACGGAGGTGACCCCAGAATCCAGCGCGGCGGCGATCAGCTCGCCCACACCGCGGGTGGTGGTCAGGGTGGGGTCCCGGCGGTCCTGCGGCACCAGGCGCAGCCCGGCCGCGGCGGCCATCTCCACCACGGCGCGGCCTTCGGAATCGCCGCCCAGCCGGGCCCAGTGGGACTCCACCGGATCTCCCACCGGCCCGGTGACGGTTCGGTTCACGATCGATCCACCCGTGGCTGCAGCCAACGTGCGGGCGGTTCCCTCACCGCCGTCGGCAATGGGAACGGTGCGCACCCGAACGCCGGGGATGGCGCGGCGGACACCGGCACCGATGGCGCGTGCCACCTGTTCGGCACCCAGGGACTCCTTGAAGCCGGAGGGCGCCACCAGGACGCGGCGGACAAAAGCGGTGGAAGGCATGGTGGGCATCGTGAGACTCCTTTGAGGGAAACGTGTAATTACATGAAGAGCGGCAGACCCATGAGGGGCCAGATCCAGAAGGAGAAGATCAGCACCAACACGGCGCTGACGGGGGCCAGGAAGGCCGAGAGCCGCAAGAGGTGCTCGGGCTGGAAGGTCTCCACACCCTCCACGTCGGAGAACAGGGTCACCGGCTTTGCGGAGCTGGTCAGGGTGTGACAGAAGCCTGCGGCGGCAGTGGAGGCGAAGGCTGCGGCAGCCGCGTCCACGCCCAGGCCGGGTGCCAGGGCCACGATGATAGGAATCAACACGGCCGACCGCGCCGACCGTGACTGGATCACCAGGTGCGCGGCGGTGGAGAGAATTACCACCAGGATCACGAACAGCGCCGGTGCAGTGGCACCGGCAGAGTTCACCGGCCCCAGGGCCTGCCGCGCCAGCCAGTCCGCAGCTCCGGAGTTCACCAGCCCGGTTCCAAGGGTCAGGGTGGCTGCCATGAACACCAGAAGGGACCAGGGCACGGACTTCAGCGCCTTGGCCAGTTTGACCGACCCCCACTTGGGGCTGGCGGCCAGCAGCGCACCGATCAACCCCACTACCGCCGGGTGCAGACCGTGCAACGGCTCCGAACACCACAGCACCACGACGACGGCCACCAACATGGCCGAGCGTGACTGTGCCGTGGTCATGGGACCCGTGATGGGTGTGGGGGCGTGACGTTGCAGGTCCTCCAGGGTGATGGAAACCCCCAGCCGCCGGTCGGCCTTGTGCGTGAACAACCGCAGAATCAACTCGGCACAAACGTGGGAGGAGACCAACGCCAACGGCAGGCCCAGCAGCAACCAGGAAGCCACACCAAAGCTGCGTTCCCCGGCCGAGGCCAGGATCTGCGAGGTGATCAGATGCGCCCCCGCTCCCAGGTAGGAGCCCACCGCGGAGAGCAGGATGACAGCCGGGAACAGAAGGGACAGTGCCAGCACCACGCGTCGTCGCTCCTGGAGGACGGTGGCCAGCGCCACGAACACCGGCAGGGCCAGGGCGGCGCGGCCGGAGGTGGACGGCACGGCAAAGGCGGTCACCACCAGCACCAGGGTTGTCAGGTGGAACAGCTGGTTCACGGAGGTGGCACCCGTGACCACAAAGCCCGCAATCCGCGTGGCCAGGCCGGATGCGGTGACCCCTGCGGCGATCACAAAGGCCGCCAGCAGCAGCCACACGGTGTCCTCACCCAAGGAGGAGAACAGCTCGTTGTCCGTGACCACACCCGTGGCCACCAGCACCAGGGCCGCGCCCAACGCCACGTAGGTGTCATCCAACGGGGAGAAGATCCACAGCCACACGGCGGCAGCAAACACCACCAGGGTCATGGCACCCATGGGGTTCAGGTCCCCTCCGGTGGCGGCCCAGATGCACCAACCCGCGAAGGCAGCCAGGACCAACGCCACCAGCAGGGGTGCCGGTCGGAAGGTACGACGCCGTTTGGGGGCCTCGGTCTGTCCCTGCGGCGGAAGTGATGCCCACCGGGTGGCGGACGGGGTGGTCACGGTGTCAGTGGCGGAACTGCTGCTCATCGGTCCGTCTCCATGGCATCCGCCACCTGCGCTTGGTGCGCTTGCGAGGTGGCTTCCGTGGGGGCGTCGTCGTCCAGGGGCAGGTCCAGGCCCACGGTGGTGAGTCCGGAGGGATCGGAGGTGACCCAGAGGCTGCCGTGGTGAGCATCAGCCACGCTGCGGGCCACGGCCAGGCCGAGCCCCATGCCCAGGACACGGTCCTGGTCACCGTTGCCATTGGCTTGCTCCATGGGGGCGCCGGGGCCGATGTGGATGCTGGAGGTTCGGGTGCTGGGCTCGGTTTCGCCGATGTCCTCCTGGGCGGCTGAGCGGTAGTCCTCCACCATGGCGCGCACGGACTCAGGGGCCAGCGGATCGCCCTGGTTGGACACGGAAACCCGCAGGACCGTACCCGGCAGCACGGAGGCTTCAGCGGCATCCGGCACCACGGAATCTGCGTGGCGGCCTGTGTTCTCCGGGTCCAGGACCACCCCGGCCAGGGTGATCTCCTCGCCGGTCTGCGTGTGGTCGGCGGCGTTACGGGCCAACTGCAGCAAAGCGGCCTGGACGGCGTCCCGGTCCAGGTTGGCTGTGGTTTCAGGCACCTCATGCAGAGTCCACTCGTGCTGGGGGCTCAGACGGGTGGCCTCCTGCAGGACCTGGACCAGCATGGCGGGTACGGAGACCTGCTTGCGGCGCAGGAATCCGGGGGTCTGGGCATCTGCCAGCAGGGCCAGGTCTCCCAAGGTGCGGCGCATCTCCCACAGGGAGGACCGTGCCGTGGAAGGACCTTCACGGGAAGCGGTCTCCAACGCCCGCAAACTCTTGTCCAGGGGGCGGTTCAGGTGAACGCGGGCCTCGGCCACAAAGTGGCGTTGCCGACCGTAGGCGTACTCTAAACGGTCCAGCATGCCGTTGACCGAATGGGCTGCCCGGGCAATGTCGTCCCGGCCCTCCACGGGGATACGGGCGGAGAGGTCCTGGTCATCAATGGCGGTGGCCAGTTCGCTGATCCTGCGCACAGGCAACAGAATCTGACCGGCCACAAACCATGCGATGGCCGCCGTCAACACCAGGCCACCCGTGGCCACTGCCACCAGGATGAAGGTCTGCTGGTTGACCTGCTCCTGAGCGGGGTCGGTGAACTGGAGCACCAACAGGGCGGAACCACCTTCGGTTTCGGCCCGGCCCCAGCGCATGGTGCCGTACTCGGTTTCATCCACGCCGGAGGCAGCCGCTGCAGTCATCAGGCGTTCCACCTCGGCGTTGTCCTGGGCCAGCAGCTCTCCGGCGTCATCAGCAGCGTTGTCCAGGAACATGATGCGTTCATCGGTCACGGCAATGAATGCCTCATGAGTGGCCGGGGTCTGGCGGGAGAGGTAGCGCTCCATCAGCTCCGTCTCAGAGGTGAAGGGCTCCGCGGTGGTGGGGTCCACTCCTTCGCCCACGAAAGTCCGGAACTCGTCCACCTCCTGGACAATGCCCTCATTGGCGGCTTGGGCCACCTGTCCCATGAGGATCGAGCGCATGGAGGCAACAATGGCCAACAGCACGATGGCCGTCGTGAGCACCATCCACCCCACAATCCGCCACCGGGCGGAGATCCGTGAGCCACGGGTTTCGGTGGGTTTGGCGGTGGCGGCCTGGGCCGGGTTGGCGGTGGGTGTGGGTCCGATCGGCTTTGCGGTGTTCATCGGTCCACCGTCCCGGTCTCGGGGTGCTCGTCGGCATCAGCAAAGTCATCGTCGTCATGGTCAATGTCGTCTTCGACGTCACCGACGATGTCGTCATCAGCAGGCGTTGACGCGCCGACTCCCGGGGCCGTGACGTCCCCGTTCTGATCCACGCTGCCCGGAACCACAGGGGCCACGGAGCCGGATCGCGGACCGGGGGAGGCGCCGTGGTCGGGGTCCTGGGAGGTGTCTTGGGAGGTGCCGTCCACGGTCTGGGAGGTGACCGGGTCCGTGGGAAGTGCCGGGGGAGCGGTGGTGCGGGCCAATTGCTGGGTGCCCAAAGCGGTGAGCACCGGGATGGCCATGACCACCAGTAGAAGGGTGAGTCGCCTGATCATGGCGGGCAGTGAACAGCACGCTTATGAAAGCCACATGAGGCCCTGACCGGCGCAAACACTTGCCGCGGCATCCATGGGGACGTTCATCCGCGGGATCGCGGGGTTGAGCCACCGCCCAGGTGGTGTCTGAGAAGTTCTCAGAAATCTCGCGCGGGGACCGCCACATGGTCATCATTCAGGATGGGCTCGTAGGATCCCGGCATGACTGACGTTCAGGTGTTCGCCCACGCCCCGCAAGAGATGACCGCCATCCAGATGCAGAAAATTCTGCAGGTGCGGGTGGCCGTGTTCGTGGCCGAACAGCAGATCATCTGCGAGGAGATCGATGACCTGGACCGCGCGGAGACCACTGTGCACATCTGGCTGGAAGTCGATGGCAACGTGGTCTCCGTCCTCCGACTGCTGACGGACGGTCCCGTGGTGCGGATCGGGAGGGTGGTCACGGCAGCTGCCCACCGGCGTCGTGGGCATTCGGAAACATTGATGCGCCAGGCCCTGGACCGGGCGGCACCGACCGGGCGGCCTGTGGAGATCCATGCCCAGGCTTATCTGGAGGCTTGGTACGGCAAGTTCGGGTTTGAGCGCACCGGCCCCAACTTCCTGGAGGAAGGTATTGACCACGTGCTCATGACGTGGCGCGGGTATCCGGAGGCCGCCCACTCGTGACATTCGCGCAGTTCCTGGGCGGGTTGTTCTCCGCCCGGCCGGTTCCACCCGCCGACTCCTGGGTCCTGCTGCTGTGTCTGGCCACCGCCGTGGCACTGAGCGGACCCCGTGCCACCTGGCGATGGTTCGGTCTGGTGGTCACCGTGGTGCACGAACTCGGGCACGCACTGGCCGGTCTGCTCACCGGGCGCCGGGTCATGCGCATCCGCATCAACGCCAATCACTCTGGCGTCACCCATTCCATGGGTCGCGGCGCCTCAGCCATGTGGTCCACGTTCTGGGGCTACCCGTTCCCCGCCCTGGTGGGGGCGGCCTGGACCGCGGCAGTGGGCGCAGGGTACTGGCCACTGGCCGCAGTGCTCAGTGCAGTTGTCCTGCTGGTTTCCTTGGTGGTCATGCGCGGCTGGCTCTCCTGGCTGGTCACGACGACGACGGCCACCCTGCTGCTCACCCTCTCCTGGTTCGATCTGACAGTGGGCCGATGGTTCCTGCTGGCTGTTGGCGCCGCCCTGTGGATCGGAGCTGTGCGTGCGTGGATCAACCTGGTGCGCCACCACGTGAAGTCAGGGCGCAGGCGCCTGCCCTCATCTGACGCCACACTCTTGGCAGCCGGCACGGGTGTACCTGCATGGTTGTGGTTGGCCGCATTCCTGGGTGTGATCGCGCTGTGCGGGTTGTGGATTCTGGGGGCGTGGGTCTAGGGGCCGTAGGTGAACACAACGTCACCTACGACCCCCAGTGCTCCACTCACTGTGTTGTCGATCCGGGCGGTTGGTGCCGGTTCTCGTCACCGCCCACCTTTGAGGGCAGCCCACGTCTGAGTGCCAACAACGCCATCTGCGCTCAGAGACCGTGAACGCTGGTAGTTCTTCACCGCGATCTCTGTATTGGGCCCGAATTGACCGTCCACGGTCAGCCCCGCCGTCATGGTGGCATTCAGTGCCTTCTGCAAGGCGGTGACCTCTGCACCTGCTGCGCCCATGGCCAGCCGGGATCCCGCTGCAGCTCGAGCCTCCAGCGCGCCCCAGGTCTTGGGTCCAACCACACCGTCGGCCGTGGTGCCAATGGCGCGCTGGAAGGACTGGACGGCGGCCAGTGTGGCCGGGCCAAAGGATCCATCTGCGGCCCCTGGGCTGTGGCCCCGTGCGGCAAGGAGCTTCTGAAGGCGGACCACTGCATCGCCGGTGCTGCCCTGCCGCAAGGTGGGGTAGGTCGTCGTCGGTGGCAGCGGAGGCGGCCCCCCGAGCTGGGAGACCAGGATTCGCCCAGCGGACAGGGACCTGGCCACATCCGAACGCAGGGTGGGCAGGGCAGCCACGAATGCGTCGCCGCAACAGCTGGTGCTGCCGAAATGACGATGCGGGACGATGTTGGCCACGGGGATCCGGTACTGCTGGCAGATGTAGGTGGCCAGATGAACCAGGGTGGCGTACAGGCTCTGCGTGGGCAGGACCCTGCTGTAGACACCTTCGCATTCGATGCCCACGGCCTTGGAATTGTTGTTGGCAACATGCGCGCCCAGGACAAAGGACGCGCCACCCTGAAGGGTTCGTACGGAACCGTGGCGACCCTCCAGTGCGTGGCCGCCGCGGCTGATGGAGAACTGTTGACCGGAGTCCGCCCAACCACGGGCAAAGTGCCAACTTTGCACGCTGCGCGCAATACGATGCGCGGCGGCCACGGAGTAGTCCGTGACGTTGGGGGAATCCATGTGGTGGATCACCAGGTAGGTGGGTCGGTAGTTCAAGGTGCTCAGCGCTGATGTTGGGGGTTTGGCACCCCAAGCGGCCGTGGAGATGATGGCGGGGGGCGCGATCGCGGCCAAGGCCGGTGCTTGGGAAGTGACGGCGCTCGCGGCGGTGGTCATGCCCAGAGCACCCAGCAGGGTGGAGGCCTTGATGACCCCTCGCCGGGAGAACTGTGTGGGCGCCTTCTCGGCGGTTGCCGATGCGGGAGAAACGGTGTGGAGATTCACGGCAGGGTTCCTTCCTTGGAGAGTGACAGTGACGGCTGACGGCCCGCGGCCTCAGCGTCCGCCCTTGAGGGCAGCCCAGGTCTGGGTGCCAACCACGCCGTCGGCACTGAGACCACGGCTCTTCTGATACCTGACAACGGCGTTGTGAGTGGCGGGTCCGAATTGACCGTCAACCGTGAGCCCCGAGCCCATGGTGGCGTTCAGCGCCTTCTGCAGAGCCGTCACGTCACTGCCCGAGGAGCCTTGCTTGAGCGTGGTGGACCCGGCTGCACGGGCTTCCAAGGCCCCCCAGGTCTTGGGCCCCACCACGCCGTCGACCGTGGTGCCGATGTTGCCCTGGAATCTGCGCACCGCCGTTGCGGTGGCTGGTCCGAACTGCCCGTCCACGGTCACCGAGTAGCCCCGGGCCTTGAGCAGGTTTTGCAGCTGGGTCACGGCCGCACCCGATGCACCTTGCTGGAGGGTGGGGTAGGACGACGACGGCGGGGTCACCGGGCCACCGGTCTTGGGCAGGCCCGGGAAGGCGTAGGAGATCTCCCGGCCGGCGGTCACCGAAGATCCACAGCGGAAGTCATCGATCAGGGAGGCATCCCGCACAATGGCACCGTTGCGTTCGATTTGGAGGTGCAGGTGAGGCCCGGTGGAGTTGCCGGTTGAGCCCATGTAGCCAATGACTTGGCCCTTCTTCACGCTGGCGCCATTGGCCACGTTGTACTTGCTCAGATGCATGTACTTGGTGGCCCACCCACCGGCATGGCCGACCGTGATCATGTTGCCGGAACGGGCCCCGTAGCCCAGGTAGGTGACCTTGCCGTCTGCTGCCGCGCGAATGGGGGTCCCGGTGACGTTGGCGATGTCGAAGCCGCCGTGGGAGTTGCCGGACCTGCAGTACCCGTTGGGTGTTCCCGTGATGGTTCCAGAGGTCGGCATGCTCATGGCGCCTTGGTCGGCGTGGGCGGCTGGCGCGCCCATTCCCACGAAACTGCCGGCCAAAATGGCTCCGGCACCCAACAGGGTGGCCAAGCGGGTGGTCAGTGGACGGGTGATCGTGTTCGGTGACATGGCGGGCTCCTCACGTTGTGACCCTTGCAGGTGGTTCGGCAAGTGGTGAGCACCACAGTCGTGGCCACCTAAACCCGGGGCCAGACCTTGGGTGCCACGCTGAACTCACGACTGCGGTTTGGTGGCCATGTGGTTGACCATTCGGTCAGTGCAGGTGGTCCACAGGGGTTTGGGGACTGCTGTCAACCTCAGCAAGGTGCGGCGTGGCCAAACCCAGCTCATAGGCGCGGACAAGAAGTTGTACACGGTCCCGGGCGCCGAGCTTCTTGCTGGCACCTGCCAGATAGGCCTTCACCGATCCCAGGGACACGAACAACGCCATGGCCATCTCTTGGTTGTTGCGGCCTTGGGCCAAGTGGTTCAAGACAGCCACCTCGTGGGAATCGAGTCCATATTTGGCGGCGGTGTTCGCGGACAACCCGGCGGGTTCGCGCCCCAGGGCGCGGGCGGCAAGGGCCCGCATGGTCCTTGCCTCCACCACCAGATCGCTGTCCAAGCAGCAGTGCAGCGCTTGCACAAAATCGTTGCATTCGGCTTCCTTGCTCAGATAGCCGCAGGCTCCCGCGCGCAATGCCGTAACGGCCAGCTCCAGGTCATCACCGCCCGAAAGGGTGAGAATCCGTAGCCGAGGGCACTCGGCCAAGATGGCACGAATCGAATCGGCGGCCGTGTCTCGAACCAGGTCGAGGTCAAGGACCATGATCTGGACCGCATCGTTGCGGGTCCGCATGATCTCGAAGGCCTCATCCACCGTCCGTGCGGCGCCGGCCAGGACCATGGAGACCAAGGGGGAGGTGGTAGGACTGCCCTGAGATTCACGGCTGAAACACAAACTCAGCGCATGTGTCAGCAATGGTTGGGCCGTGACGAGCAGGACGGACGGTCTGTGTGTGCAGGCAGCGGTGGTTCGATGCTGTGGTGCGTGGGTGGATGTGACAACAGCTGTGGGGGACATAGATCCATCTCCTGTTCTGACTTCAGCCCGAGGTGGGCTGCTTCAAGCATCGGAGGTGGCCGTGGTGCGTGGATCGGTCGGGTGGACACTGCCAATCATCCAATTGGCTTACTTGCAGTTCGGCCGTGGGGATGGCCGGGACGGTCTGGTGAAGCGTGGATGCAGCTCAGAGGCACATCAGGAGTTTCACCCCACGCTGATCCCCGGCGCCCCGCCGGATTCCAGGAGGGGCAGGCGGACGCCAAGTAGCCATTCGGAGCCCTCGGGCTGGGAGATCAATTCGCCACCGAGCACGTCCACTCGCTCGCGCACACCCACCAGCCCGAATCCAGATGTGGGAAAGTTCAGCGATTCTCCCGGCACGGTGTTGCGCATGAAGAACTCCACGTGGGCGCGGGTCACCGTCAAAGACACCGCGCAGGTTGCGTGCAGCCCGGCGTGCTTGATCACGTTGGTTGTACCCTCACGCAAGACTGCGGCCACGGTCACGCGCAGGCCCACAGGGATTTCATCTGTGTCCCCGATGATCTGAACCGTGGTGGGTATGTCAACGGCCGTCAGTTTGTCCCGGGCCTGATTGATGGCCTGCACCAGGTCCGTGACATGCCCCGCGGCGTCGTTGGGATCGCTTGGGGCGCGGGCGGCACCATCGGCACGCATCACGGCGATCAACCGGCGCATCTCCTCCAGGCCCGAACGGGCGGAATCGCCGATCACTTGCAGGGACTGATGTGCGTCGTCCAAGTCGCGGCTCATACCGCCTGCGCGTGCTTGCATGGCGATGATGGTGAGTTCGTGCGCCACGATGTCGTGCAGTTCCCGGGCCAAGTTCTTGCGTTCTTGGACGCGGGCCAACGCGGTGGCAGTCTCAGCACCCTCGCGTCGTCGTCTTTCGGAGACCACCTGCTCCGTGAGCATCTGCACGGCAATGCCGGGTACGACAAAAGCAACGGTGACCGGCAGGTAGCCCCACAAAGCCTCATTGGGCAAGTTGGAAGTCCATGGAACCCAAATGGCCGCCCAGATCAGGGTCACGCCCAGGCTCACTGCGATGGTGCGACCCCGTGATGTGAACGCAGCGAACGCCAGGCCCAGGTACACAAAGGGGATCAGTCCGCCGGGAGCAGGGTCGAACAGGATCGGAAACCACGAGAGCACAAGGAAAAGGGGCGCCACCTGGGGGCGAAGCAAGACCAAGCACAGGTAAGTGCTGCTGGCAACCGATGCCCCAACCCTGATGAAATCGATAGTGGCCAGGTCCTGCTGGTCTTCCCCAACGAGCGTCAAAGCGTCGCTGATGACAGAGGCCACGGCAATGGCCAAGCCCGCCCACACCAGCACGATGTGCGGTTTTTGCCCTTTGAGCTCCAGTAAGCGCCGAACGGATCGCAGAGGCCCAGGCAAAGGAAGGGGTGGGTTCTTTCGGGCTCGACTTGCAGCGTCCAACTCCATCCGCCACCACCTTAGACATGGTGCCGGTGAAGTAAGCCTGCGGCTGGCTCACCTCAGCACCAGAAGTACCACCCACCACATCGCCCGAAGTTCTTGGCGGTCGTGACCGGGATCTGACCTGCGCCCAGGTTGGGCGATCCCACCTGGGTTGTGGGTTGGGTCACACTCAAAGGTACCTGTGTGGCCAGTGCGTTTGAAGTGAAAGCCATGGCAGGGGCGGGGGCCAGTGCGGCAACGGCGATGGCGGCGGCTGCAACGCACTGCGTGAGGCGACGCCCAGCACGACGACGCCCCGTAGTTGCGAAGGTGTCCGGACGAGCGGTCTGTGCGGCTGCGGTGGTGTTCTGGAAAGTCATGTCCTTGCCCTTCTGGCGTGCAGGTCAACTGCAATTGATGTGATGTGCACCACTGTGGCCGTCAAAGTGGCGGGCGTGCATCGCCCGGTTGGCGGTGGCCGCTCATCCTTCTGACGGAGAATGATCCAAGATCGACTTGCCTTGAGCTTTCACGTGACCACACCAAGGACGTATGGATACTCTCAATGCATGGAATCAGCGCGGAGACCATCCACCAGCCACGCTCACGCCGAGGAATCCCGAGTGGAGCCCTCGGAGCAACAGATTTCGGTGCTGCTGGTGGACGACCAACGGTTGATGCTCACGGCTTTGCGTGCCTACGTGAACAGTGACTCCCGCCTAAAGGTGGTGGGGGAGGCCATGAACGGTGAAGCAGCTGTGCAGCAAGTCCGAGCGCTGCGCCCCGATGTTGTGCTCATGGACCTTCAGATGCCGGTGATGGATGGTGTGGTGGCCACCGAGCACATTGCCGCTGAGTTCCCTCAGGTGCAGATCCTGGCTCTGACCGCGTTTCAATCGGACGAGTACGTGGTTCCCGTGTTGCGAGCCGGTGCCAATGGTTACCTCCTCAAGGGCGCTGAGCCGGAGGAAGTTCTTGCTGCCATTCACACCGTGCATGCGGGGGGTTCCGTGGTGTCCTCTGCAGTGGCGTGCACCCTCATCCACACGCTGAAGCAGGAGGCCCCCCGGCGCGCGGCGGACCAGGAGGTGCAGCGAAAGGCAGCGCTGCTTTCCGCCCGTGAGCTGGATGTTGTGGAGGCTCTGTGCGAGGGCAAGAGCAACCGAGAGATCGCCAAATCCCTGGCGATGTCCGAAGCCACCGTCAAGACCCATCTGTCCAATGTGCTGCACAAGTTGGAAGTCCATGACCGCCTGCAGATCGCTGTGATGGCGCTGCGCGAGGGCATTGTCAAGGTGTGAGCGACGGCGATTCGTTCCACGGTGGGGCCAACGTCCGCCAGTTCTCTGACGGGTGCAGAAGATCACCGTGAGTGCGGCTGCTCAGAAGCACAGTGCCGCCACCATCCAGGTGCTGCTGCAGTGCAGCCACCATGCGCCGTGCCGGTTGCACGCCGACCGCAGCGAACGGCTCATCCAGGACCAAGAGCCCAGCCCCGTGGCAGCTCAAGGCAGCCGTGAACCAGACGATCTGCGCTTGTTCACTGGTCAGATCTCGGCACAGCAGATCTTCCACGTGAGCCTGCAGTACGTGGTGCAGCAGTGTCAGGGAGGCGGTCTGGTCCACGTGGTGGGCGGCCGCGTAGAAATGCAGCTGCTCCCGCACCGTCAACAGGGGGTAAATGGCTGGTGCGGAAGTCATGTACCAGCGCAGAGTGCGGGCGTCAGCCGAATTGGCCGGGTGCCCATCCAGGGTGACAGCTCCACGTGCGGGTCTGTGACTACCTGCCACCAGGCCCAGCAGCGTGGATTTGCCGCTGCCGCTGTCCCCGGTCAGGTGCAGGCATTCACTTGGACCCACGCCGAAGGTGACGTCCTGGAGCCCAGCACCGCCAGCGGGCCAGGTGAAACTGAGCTGGTCAACCTCCAGGAGCGTCACAGCATGCGTCCATCGGTTGCGGCGTGCGCGGAGGCCACGCTGTGCCAGGAACACATCACCTGCATCGCAGTTGTCACTGCCACCACCGCCGTGAGCACTCCGTAAGTCAGGATCAACCGTGCAGGGGATGCCCCCAACCAGAACCCGGTCACAACAACGAGGGCCCCGGCCGCAACTGTCAGGCTCGCGGAAGCAACCGCCGGAAGTACTTCCCGGGACACGAACACCTGGCCCGTGTCCCAGCCCGCGTGGGTCAGGATCTGAGCGTCGCGGCAACCGGTCCTGCGGTGTCTGCGGAACCGGCCAGCGGCACCCAAG
>NZ_JROX01000281.1:0-1748 GCF_000800955.1 Kocuria sp. ZOR0020 | reverse complement strand
AGGGGCACAAAGAAGGGGCTCGCACCGTCCAACGGGATGGTGCGCGACCCCCCGACCTGCCGACCGGGCTACAGAGACCGTTCCGGCGGACCAGCCGCCGGCCCGATATGTTGCGCGAACTCGGCCGACAGCCCCGGAGGTTCGGTGGCGCGGTCGGCGATCAGTTCTTCAACGTCGGCATCGGAGGTGACCAGGCGTGCGTGGCCGGTGCGGAGCAGCTCGTGTGGACCGTGACTGGTGGCGCTGGTGACCGGCCTCGGCACTGCACCAACCTCGCGTCCGAGCTGGTGGGCTTCAGTCGCTACCCGCAGTGCCCCCGATCGTGCGCCGGCCTCCACGACCACCGTCGCCGCTGACATGGCTCCCAGCAGTCGGGAGCGGGCAAGGAACCGATGCCGTGTCGGCACCGCTCCGGGAGGAAGCTCGCTGACCAGCGCACCCACATCACCCACCCGATCCAACAAGTCATGGTGCCCGCTCGGGTAAGGGCGGTCCACACCACCCGCGAGCACCGCGATCGTGTCACCACCCGCCGCCAACACCGCACGGTGCACAGCAGCCTCGACACCATAAGCGCCACCAGCCACCAGCACACGCTCACGGTTCGCGAGGTCGCCAGCCAGCTCGCCCGCGACATGCTCCCCATACGCGGAGGCCGCCCGAGACCCCGTGACCGTCACCAAATCGCTCAACGGTCGCGCCAAGAATGACGCCGCGCCCTGCACGAACAGAACATAGGGAGCGCGGTCGCCCAGATCATCCAGCGCCCGAGGCCACTGCGCATCACCCGTAATCAGAGTGGCGTTCCCACTCTCCTCAAGCATGCGCAGCCCCTGGTCAGGCCCATCCAGCCTGCCCGGCGAGGTCAGGCGGTCACGCCACACCTGACCATCAACCCGGGCCAAACCCGGCACGGTCGTGATGGTGTCGAGCAGCCCGAGCGTCTCAACAGCGCCCACGCGGCGGAGCAACCCGCCCGTGACGGGATCATCGGGTTCCGCCAGCATTGCCAGCGCCACCCGGGCACGACGTCCATCAACACCAACACCAGCAACTCCAGACATGACGGCTCCTTCTCGACAGACTTCGCCGAGAAGGTGGGCAAGCGCAGCCCGTGAGCTTCGCGCGAGGGTCAGGCCATGTGTGCTGGCGAACGTGACAGCAGGCGCCGGTCGCGACGCTCAGCAGTGTGGGCTCGTACTAACAGCACTACGCTCACCGGGCCCATGACCAGGAACTTCAGCGCGTTCCAGATGCACATCAGCACCAGCAAGTGGAACCACCCGGGCGCACCGCGGCCGATGAGAATCGTCAGGATGTTCGCGACCGCGAGATACGGGATGGCCAGCAGCATCGCCGGCACGCCCCACTTCAGCCCCCGCCGCGTGCGGAGCCTGTCCAAGACGATGTTGGTCGGCATGTAGCGGTGCAGGAAGTCCCGCGTGTGGATGCTGGCGATCCAGATCAGGCGAAACATGAGCACAGTCCTCTCCTCGTCACCGGCGACAAGGAAACAAGAGGACCACTCCGACCGAAGCCATCAGGTCAACCACCGCATCCAACGGAGGGCCACGCAGGTAGAGGCCGCCTACAGGTAACCATACTGCCTGGCAGTCGCGAGGAAAGTGAACCCGCCGCTGTCGCGCGAGGACCGGGGTGTCCACGGCGGCGAGGCTCTCTCGGTGCCCGGTGCTCGCCGCTAAGCCTCGATCCACCGATCGGCCGTGTGCTGTGGGGGTCGCCTCGGA
>NZ_JROX01000280.1:0-3423 GCF_000800955.1 Kocuria sp. ZOR0020 | reverse complement strand
TGGACACCACTTTCGCTGCCAAACGCCAACGCTTCCTGGCAGAACAGGGCTACTCCTATCGGATCCTTGACGCTGGGGCGCTGCCGGCCGTCGTCGTCGATCCCGAAACCCCCACCGCACGGTCAGAGGAGAACTGAACCAGTGGCCAAGCTGTACTTCCGCCACGGAGCCATGAACTCCGGGAAATCCACGGCACTGCTGCAGGCCGCCTTCAATTACGAGGAACGCGGGCAGCGCGTGCTGCTGGCCAAAGCGCAGGTGGACACCAAAGGGAACGCCCAAGTGCTCTCCCGCCTGGGCATTTCCCGTGCCGTGGATCTGCTGATCGCCCCGGACGACGACGTTCGCGCACGCTTCCAGGCGTTGGCCAGCGGGACCGAGCCCGAGGCACTGGTGGGCAATGTCCAGCTGCCGCCGGTGGCGTGTCTGCTGGTGGACGAGGCACAGTTCCTGACGCCTGAACAGGTGGAGGACCTGCTGCGGATTGCGGTGCTGGACGGTGTGCCCGTGCTGGCCTACGGGATCCGCACCGATTTCCGGACCCACTCCTTCCCAGGATCGGCCCGGCTGCTGGAACTGGCTCACTCCCTGGAGGAGTTGAAGACCATCTGCCGCTGCGGACGCAAGGCCATGTTCAATGCCCGTAAGGTGGATGGCCAGTTCGTGTTCGCCGGTGATCAGGTGGCGATTGATGGTGAAGTGAACTACGAATCCCTGTGTGGGGCCTGCTATTTGCGCTTCTCGGATGGGGTCTTGGGCTGAGCCTGACCCCACTGGCCATCACCGCGCACCGCGCAGTCGACACACAGACGGCGCATGAGACCGTCACAGTTGGCTCACAGAAAACGTGGAGAGAATCAAACACGTGAATACCAAGACTCCTGAAGCAAAACTGCTGGTTGTTGATGATGAACCCAACATCCTCGAATTGCTGGCCACCTCCCTGCGCTTTGCCGGGTTCGACGTCGTGACGGCTGCCAACGGCCGTGACGCCATCACCAAGGCTGAGCAGGAGAACCCGGACCTGGTTGTTCTGGATGTCATGCTGCCTGACCTGGACGGCTTTGCGGTAACCCGCAAGCTGCGCGCAGAGGGCCGCACGTTCCCCATCGTGTTCCTGACCGCCAAGGACGACACTGACGACAAAGTCCAGGGCCTGACCGTGGGCGGGGATGACTACGTCACCAAGCCGTTCAGCCTGGATGAGGTGGTGGCCCGCATCCGCGCCGTGCTGCGCCGCACCCAGCCCGCCGAGGACGACGACTCCCGCCTGCGCGTGGATGACCTGGTCCTGGACGACGACGCCCATGAGGTCTTCCGTGGTGAACGTGAAATCGACCTCTCCCCCACCGAGTTCAAGTTGCTGCGCTATCTGATGCTCAACCCCAACCGGGTCCTGTCCAAGGCACAGATCCTGGACCACGTGTGGGAGTACGACTTCAACGGGGATGCCTCCATTGTGGAGTCCTACATCTCCTATCTGCGCCGCAAGATCGACAACGATCCCGAGCTGCCGCCGCTGATCCACACCAAGCGCGGTGTGGGCTACCTGCTGCGCACGGCCAACAAGTACTGATTTCCCGCGTGAGTGACCCGGCCCGCTTGTGTGCCGGCGTCGCATTGAGGGGACGGGACCGCCCATGGAGACTCTGGCTGCCCGCTGGCGAGCGTCATCACTGCGAACACAGCTGATGGCGCTCACCGGCATGCTGTTGGCCGTGAGCATTGTGGTCACCAGCTTTGTGGCCATCTCCGTGCTGCGGGATTCCTTGATCAACTCCATTGACGAGAACCTCCAGGGATCCCTGCATTCCGTCTCCACGGCCTTGATGTCTGAGATGACCGGCAGCCCCACGGAAACCGTTCCCCACCGGGGTTACCTGCTCTCATCAGATGGTGAGGTCATGGCCCAGGTGGATGCCACGGGGCGTAGCACCACGGATGTGACCACCCAACCGGATCTGTCCCGCTTCACCCGTGACATGGCGGAACAATCCGGGCAGATCGGCATGACCGTGCCCTCCGCTGACGGTGCGGAAGGCTCCTGGCGGGTGGTGGCCGCACCGCAAGCACGCACCACCTACACCGTGGTGGTGGCTGAACCGCTGGGGGACACCGACGGGTTGGTTTCTGCCATCACGCTGCTGACCCTGAGCTTTGGTGCGGCCACCTTGATTGCCGCCCTGGTGGTGGGGTGGGTGCTGATCACCCGCGCATTCCAACCGTTGAAGAAGGTGGAACAGACCGCCGCCAAGATTGCCGAAGGCGACCTTTCCCGCCGCATGGTGGGTTACAACTCGGAAACTGAAGTCGGCCAGTTGTCCATGTCCTTGAACAGGATGCTCGGGCACATCGAGGACGCCTTTGACGCCCGCAAGAGTTCGGAATCCAGGCTCCGGCAGTTCGTGGCGGATGCCTCTCATGAGCTGCGGACCCCTCTGGTATCCATCCGTGGTTACTCGGAGCTCTACCGCCACGGAGCGCTGCGCACCGAGGACCAGGTGGGACAGGCCATGGGCCGGATCGAGGCAGAGTCCACCCGCATGACCCAACTGGTGGAGGACCTCCTGTCCCTGGCCCGGTTGGACAACAAACGCGAGTTGACCACCTCCGACGTCGACCTCCTGGTCCTGGCCCACGACGCCGCCGCCGACTTTGCCGCTTCCAGCCCGGACCGCAAGATCACGGTGACCAATCTGGATGACGGCCCTGCCACGCCTGTGTGGACCCGGGCCGAGGAGGCCAAGCTGCGGCAGGTGGTGGCCAACCTGATGACCAATGCCGTGCGCTACACGCCCAAAGGCAGCGACCTCCAGATCCTGATCGGGTCCGTGCCCGTGGCCGGTGTTCCTCACGACCAGCGTCCCACCATGCCGGAATCCGGCCCGGGCCCCGAGCGCTTGGCGCAGATCAAGATCCGCGATCATGGCCCCGGCATCAAGGGCGCGGACCGGGCCAAGGTTTTTGAGCGGTTCTACCGTGCTGACACCTCCCGCACACGGGAGACCGGTGGTACGGGCCTGGGCCTGTCCATTGTGTCCGCCGTGATCGAGCAACACGGTGGCACCGTCACCTTGGAAGACACACCCGGTGGTGGCGCCACCTTTGTGGTGTCACTGCCCAGCGACACCAACCCTGAGCCTCCTCCGGAGACGCACGACGACATGCCGCTGGCTGTTGGTGTTCCTGCTCAGACGCCAGAGTCCCCTACGCCCGCGACGTCGGCGGCCGTGTCCAACGAACCGTCACCGGTTCCGGAAGACACCGGCTCCACATCCACCGCTTCCGTGCCCGTGGAGGACGCGGACGAGTCCCGGACCAACACGTTCGCTCCCGAACCTGAGTGGGATTCAGGGCCGCCCACGGAGGACGATCTCCCGCCCATCCCAGAGATTGATGACGACGACCCCGACATCATCGACG
>NZ_JROX01000279.1:0-1251 GCF_000800955.1 Kocuria sp. ZOR0020 | reverse complement strand
CCGAGTAGGCCTTTTGATCGCTGCTGACCCACTCAGGGGCGATCAAAAGGCCTACTCGGCGGGAGAGGGAAAGGGTCAGGAGAGCAGGCCGCGACGCTGCAACAAAGGCTGCATGTCCGGGTCCCCGCCCAGCAGCTCACGGACCCCGTCCATGGGATCGGCCTCGTTGCCGCGAGAGAGAATGGTGCTGGCGAACCGGTCACCGGTGCTGCGGCTGAGCCCACCGTTGGTGTTGAACCACTCCACGGCGGCGGCATCGATGATCTCCGACCACAGGTAGGAGTAGTACCCGGCCGCATAACCCCCGGCAAAGATGTGCTTGAACGTGGCGGAGGTGTAGCGGGGGTCCACGCCGTCCACATCCAGCCCGGCAGTGGTCATGGCGTCCTGGTCAAAGGTCTCCAGATCCGGTGCGGGATCTGTGTGGGTGCGCTCATGCCATGCCAGGTCAATGGCGGTGGCAGCCAGGTACTCCACGGTGGCAAAGCCCTGACCCTGGGTGTCCGCCTCCCGCAGCCGGTCCGCGATCTCCTCCGGCAACTGTTCACCCGTGCGGTGGTGCCGGGCGTAGCGGGGCAGGACGTCTGGGTGCAGGACCCACATCTCGTAGACCTGGGAGGGGAATTCCACCACGTCGCGGGCCACCTTGGTGCCGGCAAAGGAGGGGAAGTGGACGTCTGAAAGCAGCCCGTGCAACACGTGCCCGAACTCGTGGAACAGGGTGGTCACCTCTGCCACGGTCAACAGCTTGGGCTGTCCCGGTTGCGGGGAAACAAAGTTGGTGTTCACCGTGATCACGGGTTTTTGCGCCCCCAGGTGGTTCTGATGCACCAGGGTCCCCATCCAGGCGCCACCTGATTTGGTGGGGCGGGTCCACCAGTCAGCCACCATCAGGCCGAGCGTTTCGCCGGTCTCAGCACGTTGGCATTCGTAGACCTCCACCTCGGGGAGGTACCCCTTGAGGTCCCGGCGCTTGGTGAACTCCAGCCCGAACAGCTCCCGGGCGGTGTGGAACAGGCCGTCCTCCACCACGGCGTAAAGCTCAAGGTAGTCCCGGACGTCCAAGGTGGTCTCCGGTGAGTCACTGGCCGTGCGTTCAGCCAGGAAAGGCCAGTCCCAGGCCGCCAGGGGCTCGTCCTGGAGCTCTTGCAGGGCCTCACGTTCTGCCACGGCATTGCGCACTGCGGGTTCGGCCACCTGAGCCGGCATGTCCTGGACATTGGACGGTGAACCAGCTGCAGCTTGGGACAT
>NZ_JROX01000278.1:0-2135 GCF_000800955.1 Kocuria sp. ZOR0020 | reverse complement strand
GATCGACGTGTTGATCGCTCTCGGGCGACTGTCCCACTTCCTTGGTAGTGGGACGGCCCGCGTGGGGATCCTTGCCCGATGTGCACGATCGGCGATTCCTGTACCAGAACTTGGACCAAAAGTGCTGAACCATTTAGGTCGTACGGAACCGACTTCCGGTACGCTGGGCGCATGGAATTGGGCTACGCGCGGGTCTCGACGGCCAAACAGGACCTCGACCGGCAGATCGATGCCCTCCGGCAGGTCGGGATCGCCGCCGAGCGGATCTATGTGGACAAGAAGTCCGGGGCCACCACGGAGCGTCCCGGGCTGACCGCGGCGCTGGCCTACGCCCGGGAGGGTGATGTGATCGTGGTGCACACCCTGGACCGGCTCGGGCGCACGGTGCGCGACACCTTGAACCTGATCCATGACCTCGCCGAGCGGGGGGTGGGGGTGCGCAACCTGGCGGACCCGATCAAGGTGGACTCCACCAATCCGAGTGATCCGATGGCGCAGTTGGCGGTGGTGCTGCTGGCGTTGTTCGGGCAGATGGAGCGCACCTACACCCTCGAGCGGGCTGCTCATGCCCGGTCGGTGGCCGCGGCGAAGGGCCGGCGGATCGGGCGGCCTACGGTGGTGGATCCGGACAAGCTGGCCTACGCGGCGCATCTGCGCGAGAGCGGGCACACGATGGCGGAGATCGTGGCCAAGACCGGGATCACGCGCACCAGTCTCTACCGTCACCTCCCGCCGCGGTCCCCGGAGCCGGTGACGGCCGGACCGGTCACCGCCGCCGAGCCCGAGCCCGGTCCGGCGGACTGACCCAGGTGGGGTGATGGTGGTGGTGCAGCTGGGTCCGCAGGAGAGAGCGGCATTGTTGCGCCAGCACCTCGACGAGGGGGTGCCGCTGACCCGGCTCGCCGCCCACGCCCAGGTCTCGGTCCGCACCCTGCAGCGCTGGGCCGCCGAATACCGGGCGGACTCCTCCGCGGCCGGCTTGCAGCGCAAGGCCCGCAGCGACCGCGGCCAACGCCGGCTGCCTGCGGAGCTGATCGCGGTGATCGAGGCCCTGGCGCTGCGCCGCACGGCGCCGACGACCAGGTTCATCCACCGCCGGGTGTGCGATCTGGCCCCGGAGCGCGGCTGGGCACCCCCGAGCTACTCGAGCGTGCGCAGCGTGATCGCCGCGATCGACCCCGGGCTGCGCACCCTGGCCCTGGAGGGAGACACCGCCTACCGGGACCGATACGAGCTGGTGCACCGCCGGTCGGCGGTGAGGCCCAATGAGCAGTGGCAGGCCGACCACACCCTGCTCGACGTGGCGATCCTCGACAACCGGGGGCGCCCGGTGCGGCCGTGGCTGAGCGTGATCCTCGACGACTACTCCCGCGCGGTCGCCGGCTACACCGTCTTCACCGGCGCCCCGAATGCCGAGCAGACCGCCCTGGCCCTGCACCAGGCCGTGCGAGCCAAGCCCGACCCGCGGTGGCCGGTCCAGGGGTTGCCCGAGGTGCTCTACAGCGACCACGGGGCCGACTTCACCAGCACCCGGCTGGACCGGGTCTGCCTGGACACCCACATCCGGCTCATCCACTCCCGCGTCGGGGTCCCGCAGGGGAGGGGCAAGATCGAACGCTTCTACGGCACGATCACCACCGAGGTGCTCCCGCACCTGCCCGGGCACATCCCGCACGGCACCGGCGGCACCCCCACCTCACCACCTGCCCTGAGCCTGGAGCAGCTCGACGCAGTGGTCCAGCGCTACCTGATCGAGGACTACCACGCCCGGGTGCACTCCGAGACCGGACAGGCCCCCGCCGCCCGCTGGATCGGGGCCGGGTGGATCCCGCGCACCCCGGCCCGGGGCGAGGATCTCGACCTGCTGCTGCTCACCGCTGCGACCACCCGCATCGTCCAGCGCGACGGCATCCGCTTTCAAGGCACCCGCTACATCTGCCCGGTGCTGGCCGCCTACGTCAGTGAGACCGTGACCATCCGCTACGACCCCCGCGACGCCGGCGAGGTGCGCGTCTACCACCAGGACACCTACCTGTGCCGGGCGATCGCCCCCGAACTGGCCGCTGAGACCATCACCCTCCAACAGCTGCAGCAGGCCCGGGGCGCCCGACGCGCCGCGCTCAAGCAGCAGCTGC
>NZ_JROX01000277.1:0-7022 GCF_000800955.1 Kocuria sp. ZOR0020 | reverse complement strand
GTGATGGATCAGGGGTGGGCGTTCTTCCACCCGCCGGAAGCGTCCTGGAAAGCACCGGGGGAGGACCGCATCCAAGACCGATTCCAGGCGATGGTGGCCTGGATCGACGCACACCGGGGTGGCCGAGCACTGGCAGCACTGGTGGTGATGATCCTGGCGCTTGCCGCCGCATTCGTGTTCCTCCTGGCCGCTGGGGCGATCCTCAACGGTGATGGTGAGCCGGACGCGGGCGGACAGACCTCACGGGTGGCTTCCTCGGCGGCCGCGGTTGAGGCCAGCCAGCTGCCCTCCGCCTCCACCTCGCCCACGGGTGAGAGTGGCGACCAGGGCGGATCTGATGAGCGTGGGGCCACGAAGGACGGCTCTTCCGGTTCGGTGGCTGATAAGGCTGGGTTGAAGACCATCAACGAGGACACGGGCCTGGTGCGTAATCGTGAGGCTGACGAGGATGACCCGTTGGTGACCGGGGCGAGGTTCTTGCGGGCGATGCGCACGGTGGATACCACGAAGTCCAGTGTCCAGGACTGGCGGGATGCGCGTGATTCCTTCACGGATGGTGGATTCGGTGGGGTGGTGCAGGACTGGGACGTGGCCGGGGAGTCCGATGCCAGATCGAATGCGGTGGTGACCTGGGCTGGGATGGACGCCGGGTTGCACGAGGGCCGCGGTGTCGCCCCGGGGTTCGACTACGGGGCGGACGCGGAGGCCGGCACGCACCTGGTGCAGGTCGCGATGCGGTTGGAGCGCAGCGTGAAGGCCGGGGAGGACCGCGTGGATACCCCGTCCGGGGCGCTGATGGAAGTGGTGGTGGTGTGCCCGCCGGCCAGGGATGGTCAACGGTGTGTGGTCACGTCCTGGGCTGCCACTCCCAAAGACTTCGTGGCGCATTCAGCAACCCGGTGGGAGCCGGGGTCGTGAACGTGGTGAAGAAGGCCGGCGCTGCGGCGGTGGTGAAGTGGGTAGGCCCACCCGTTGCCGGGGTGGGTTTTTTCCTTGTGGTGGTCATGGTGGTCTTCGCGTTGTTGATGACCTTGATGACCGCTGGCGCGTCCTCAGCCAAGGACGCTGCCGACACCCAGGCCGCAGCGGCGAACGCGGCATCGTCGTGCCGTGTTGATGCGGCCAACAGTGGTGGTGGGACGGGGCTTCCGCAGGTGGAGGTGCCCTCGGAGTTCGTGGGCCCGATCGAAGACGCTGCCAAGGCGACTGGGTTGCCCAAGGAGATCATCGCCGCGCAAATTCAAGCCGAATCGGGGTTCAAGACCTCGGCGGCCAGCTCGGTGGGTGCGATCGGGCCGGCGCAGTTCATGCCGGGGACTTGGGCGGAGTGGGGTAACGGCGGGGATCCGCGCGACCCCGCGGACTCGCTGGCCGCTTACGCGCGGTACATGAAGCACTTGCTGGATTTGGCCAGTGGGTGGGCCGTGGATGGGGGCCCAGACGCGCCGCGGCTGGCGGTGGCTGCCTACAACGCGGGGCCAGGTACACCAGGTTTAAGGCAGGGACAGTTGCCGCCGTATGAGGAGACACAGGGCTATGTTTCCCGGATCTTCGGAGAGGCCCAGGTCTCGTTTTCAGCCGATTGCGCTGCGGTTGATCTGCCTAGTGACGTGGAGCTCGGGGATGGGGAGTGGGCCAACCCGCTGCCCGGTGGGCGTTTCACTTCCGGCTACGGGTACCGGAATTTGATCTCGGGATGCGCCCCGGATGACATGTCCCTGGCAAACGGCTGTTTCGCCAACCACCACCTCGGCGTGGACTTCGCCACCGGTGGTGGGAGTGGCCCGGGTGGGGTGGTGGTCGCCCCCACGGACGCCGAAGTGGTGTGTGTTCCCGGCGATGCCTTCGACGGCATGGTCCAACTGAAAGTCAGCAATGGGAAAGACTCCCCGATGCTGATCAATTTCTTCCACACGGACTCCCAGATGGTGTCCGTGGGGGACAAGGTCAAACGCGGTGACCCGGTGGCCATCGAGGGCAACAAGGGATTCTCCACGGGCACGCATTTGCACATGGAGATCATGAAGCCCGGCACACCGGCCTGCAAGAAACCAGGCGAGGTGGACGCTGCAGGGCGGTCCTACAACGTCAATCCCGAACCGATCATGAGGCAGAAAGGAATTCTGTGATGAACACGAACAAAACCAGGTGGTGTGCTGCCGGCGTGGTTCTGGTGGCGTTGGTGGGTGTGAGTGGTTGTGGATCCGCTCAGGTCCCGGAGCCGTCGCCGACTGCGACCGCAGCGACCACGTCGCCTGCAGGGGAGTCTCCGAAACGGTTGCCTGGTGCTGATGAGTCGCCGGCACCAGCGGGCGAATCCTCGCCGACTGGTGATGCTGGTAGCCCTGCGGCGACGGGGCAGTCCTGGCCATCGGTGACACCCGGGGCGGGGGATGTGTCCGGTAACGGCGTGGTGGCTCCCTCGCCCTCGCCTGGTGAGGCGGGGGACGGGAAGTCGTTTGGCGGGTTCATGGATCTGGGGCGGGTGGATCGGTCTGATCCGGAGGCTGTGGCGGTGGAAGCGATGCGAGCCCTAGTGGAGTGGGAGACGGTGGGGGACACGGTCCCTGGTGCTTCGATCCAACGCGCTGCGCCGTTGCTCTCTGATGAGGTGGTGGAGCGTGAGAGTGGCGCCCCGGGTCGTTGGGCGCCGGTGTGGTGGAACCAGGCGTTGGCGGCCTCGGCTTGGTCCTCGGCCACAGCCCAGGTCGCTCCGTCACGGGTGGAGGTTGAGGCGCCGGAGGGTATGCGGTTCATCGGGGTGGATGTGGCCTGGACGTGGCATGCAGACACCAGTGAGGTGGTCCCGGAAGGGGGACGGCGCTCATGCACGGTGAACGTGGAAGAAACCGGGAGCAATGAGTTCACGGTGGCGGGTTATCACTGCGAAGAGGGACGGTGAGGGGCATGTCTCGGTATTTGGCGTTGACACTGCTGGAAGACGACCGGTGGTTGGCAGGCTTGTTGCATGACATCAAAGACCTGGGAGGTTCGATCACCGTGGACGAGTACTGCTCGGGGGGTTGTGTCACCGTGGACGGATGCTGCGTTGGAGGGCTGTTCTCGCATGCGGAGATCTCCGAGTTCGTTTCCCGGTTGCGGTCGTTGGGGCTGGTGTCCCATGGTGACGACGGCTTCGTCGCGTTGACCTCGTGGGGACGAAGCATCGCTGATCAGAGGGCCAACGAGTGGGCGGCTGACGAGGGTCGGTTGTATTCCATTCGACGGCGAGTCCTCCAATATCTTGACGTTGGAGCTCACACCTCACGACATGTCCACAAGTATTGCCAGTGGGCTCCTGGTGACGGGGAACCTACTCACGAGGAGGTTGCCCAGGTGTTCGCGTGGTTAGCCCGCAAGGGGTTTATTGCGGCCGAGAACCGTGGTGACATGTGGCTCGGGTTCGCCCGGTTACCGGAAGTAGACGCGGCCTTGCTATCTCCGGAGTGGCGGTATCTGGATATGGAAGTAGAAAAGGACACCGATCCGTGTGAGCGGCCGGAAACCGCGACGGATGCCACCGGGTTGGACGCGGTTCGCGATCACCTCGATCAGGCTCTGATGATCCTTGATCAGTTGCCTCTGCATGAGAGGGAGGGGATCCGCGTCCGTGGTGGGGCCGTAAGGAACGTGGGCGGGTCGCAGAGGGTGCCGCGCGGGGTTCTACGAGCCATTGTTGATGGTGTGTTGTCCAGGGTGCGTCACCGCAAGTGATCCCGTGGCTGCAGGGCGGTCTCCTGGGCGCGGAAGTGCAGCTGCCACAAGGACGGACCGCCACAGACTGAGGGCCCCGAACCTAACGTTCGGGGCCCTCAGTCTGTGGCCGGTGGTTTGTTCACAGGGACAGCTGCAAGGCGAGGCTGAGAAGTGATATTCCTAGGGCCGCCCCGTAGCCGTAGGAGAAGTACTTGGTTGCCTCAGCGATCTCGCTCTTGTCGAATCCCTCGCGGCGCATCCGACGTCGGAAAAGCGTCTCGATCGTGAACAGCGTGATCGCGAAGATGATCCCCAGTCCGGTCAGGAAGTAAGCGCCCGTGGCGTACAGATCCGTGTCCAGGGGGCTGAGGAAGGCGAAGAGGGCCCAACCGATCATCGCGGCCGCGGGCACAGCGACCCAGGCGAGGACTCGGCCCAGGGGGATGGTGTCGGTGGTGGTGGTGTCCATGGTGGTCTCCTTTGGGTGGTGGGTTCAGTGTGCCGGCGGTCTCCGACATGGTTAGGTCCGCAGCACGATTTCCACGGCGTCGTCCAGGTCGCAATCGTGGGTGTGGATGTTCAGGGCCTGGCGCAGCGTGGTGATGTCGTCGGTAGTGAGCTCCAGGCGGGTGCCGTCGTTCAGGTGTAGTTCTCCGCGGTCGAAGGCCACACGGAGGTGGTCGATCTTGTTGTCGTTGTAGGTGTCCACGGTGGTTGTCTCCTTCATCGGGTTGTCTGCAGGTGATCGGTTCCGATCACCTGGCTGTCACGCACGCGGTGTTGTGTGCTCAGGGTGTTTGGTCTTGGCAGGTGGGGCAGATGGCGGTGATGCCGTCGTTGGTGACGGTGATGGCCCACCCGAACTGGGATCCGAGGATCCAGATGAACTGTGGGTCTGTGGTGACCCAGCTGGTGGCCGCGCGGTGGCCTGCGCATCGTGCGCAGCTGATCACGTACTCCCGGTCTCGGGTGGCGGTGCTCATGGTGCTCACCGGGTTTCCGTGGCCGGGATCTCGGTCCCGGGCCAGGGCGACCCGGTGCGGGTGATGCTGGTGGTGTCGGGGCCTTCGAAGAGGTCACGTCGGTACGTGAAAGTGGTCCGTCCATCGGTCAGACGCACGTACAGGATCGGTGCCCCGGTCTCGGAGGTCCCGGCGGAGGCGCTATCTAGTTCCCAGCCTTCGATGGTCCCGGAAAGGACCTTGACGACGTGGGCGTCCTGGTCGTCGCGGGTGACCTGCAGGTCCAGGGCCTGGTTGTCACCGCAGCGGAACTGGGCATCCAACGGCGGCATGGACCCGTTGGCTGCTATGTAACACGTCAAAGGATCCACGGGTGAGGTGGAAACGCTTGGTGACATTGTGGGTGAGGCAGGGGTCTGCCATGGGTCGTCACTGTGGAACAGCTGAGGGATCGCGGAGGCGAGGCCGATCACAGCAAGGATTGTTAGGAAAATCATGGCGTAAGAAATTAGAAGGAACTTCCGGTGTTCCCTGTCTAGTTCATTGGTTTCCATGGTGTTCACCTGGTTTCTGGTGTGGGGATTTCGTTGGCCGGCCACGGGCCGGTGCGTTGAATGTCTGTTGATTCCGGACCGTCAGCGAGGTCGCGACTGTAGGAGAAGGTGGTGTCCCCATTGGTGAGCTTGGTGCGGACGATCAGGGACCCGTCGCGGGAAGTCCCCACGGAAGTGGTTCCGGCCTCCCAACCGCGGATGTGCTCGTTGTTCACGGTGATCTGAGGAGTGTTGCCATCACGGGTGATGGTGTAGTCCACGACAGCGTCATCCCCGCAGCGCAACTGGAGGGCGCTGGGGTTGACCGAGCCCCCGTCCGCGGCGATGCAACAGGTCAGAGGATCCGTAGCTGGCGGTTGGGGCGTGGTCATTAGCTGCCGACCGCCTTCAACCATGACCGCCACCGGGTTGCCCGGCCAGGTCTGGAATCCGAAGAACAATGCCACCAGCATCACGATGTTGAGCACTATGAGGGTGATGAAGCTGCCGACCGAGGGGCTTTGACGCTTTGACTCGTTAACTTCCTGCTTGTTCTCGGTGTCGTTCATGGTGGTCTCCTGGGGTTTGTCAGTGGTTGATGGTTTTGATGAGGTCGGGGCGGAACCCTGACCAGTGGTCTGGGCCGGCGACGACGACGGGGACTTGTTGGTAGCCCATGGCCACGACTTGGTTGTAAGCGTCTTGGTCTTCGGTCACGTCGATCACGGTGTATTCGATGTCGGCTTTTTTGAGGGCCCGGTAGGTGGCGTTGCATTGAACGCAGGCGGGCTTGGAGTAGACGGTGACTGTGGCGGTGGTTGTGGTGCTCATCGTGTGTTCCTCCTTGTTAGGTCCTCATCGGTGGGAGGCCTGTTCGGGGTGTCCCCTCGTTCCTGATAAGCGGAGCAGTGCCGGGTTAGGAGAGGAGCGCAACCCCGTAGGGGCGGTGGAGGAAGGAATGTCCGCGCGAAATAAGGGAGCGTGCGACCGCGTGCGGAAAATCCTGGGGGAGCCGGCGGCGTAGCCGTTTGCGCGTAGCGACGCCCGGCAATGATGGAGCGTCAGGAACGAGGGGCCCGGTATTCACACCTGGTTCGGTGGTTCTGGTGCATGAGTGAGGGCCTGGTCCCGGTCACGTGGTGGTGAGCCGGGGCCAGGCCCTGGTGTCTGATTTGGGTGGGGGTTAGGCGAAGGTCAGGAATGCGAAGAGCAGGAAGATCCCGCCGAGGACCAACCACACACCGCCCATCGAGACGTTCGGGTCTTTCGTATCGGCGATGGCGGCTGCGCGGAGACCGGAGAAGACCATGCTGATCACCACGAAGATCACGACCGGGATGGCCATCAATGCGAAGACGAGCAGCTGGAACATGTCGAGTCCTTGAGTGGGAGTTTTGGCTGGTCAAGGGGCTGTGGTTCTAGTGTGCCCCCTCACACAGACATCGTGAAAGGCCTGGTGAGTGTGTGACACACGCCGTCGTCGGGGTGGGCCGATGGCCGGTCAAGAAGGCTGGTTGGTGACGTCACGGTCGGTGGCGGGCTGGTCTTCGGAAACGGAGGCGGCGTGAACACGATGTTGAGCGCCCAGGGGTACACCGAACGATCCGCGGATGCTGTGCCCTTGATGACGGTGGTCGCCGGTGGACTGATCGCGGTGATGCTGGTGGGGATCGCGGCCGGTATTGCGATTGCCGCGCTGAAGGAGGGGGTGGGTCGGAAGACCAACCGCCCCTCGTTGATGGCAGCCGGGTGGAAGTCAGCCGGGCTGGGGTTCTTCGCAGCTGCGGTGATCGGCTCGGCCGGGACCCTGTTTATGGCCGGTGGGAGTGTG
>NZ_JROX01000276.1:0-342 GCF_000800955.1 Kocuria sp. ZOR0020 | reverse complement strand
GTCGCGGATTCTCGCGGTCCGCGACAGGGTGGTGTAGGACTCGAAGACGTAGCGCTCGATGGCCTCCGGGGAGAAGATTCCCTCGTACTTGCGGGCGAGGTCATCGGCTGTGTGTTGGAGGACTTGGGTGTCGAGCGGCGGGGTGTCGGCGGCCATGGCCTGGTCCTTTCAGGAGCAGCAGGAGGAAGTGGGTGCGCCGCCGATGGTCACCAGGATGGGCCCGGCTGGCACGTCGCAGGATCCGCCGAGGTCGGTGGTGCAGACGCCGGTCGCGGGCAGTTCGAGGTGGACGGTGTCGGCGGCGACCCGGTCGCCGGCCAGGGCGGCGGCGATGGAGCGGAC
>NZ_JROX01000275.1:0-894 GCF_000800955.1 Kocuria sp. ZOR0020 | reverse complement strand
GGAGGATGTCACCGGTGAGCATGCCGGCGGCTTTGGCGGGGTTGTTTTTCCACTCCTCCAGATTGATCATGGCTTTACCGACTTCTTTGAGGCGGTTCCATGGTCAGGACGTACGGATGTCAGTCGGTGGTGATTTCCGTGACGGGGGTGCCGTCTTCCTTGTCCTTGACTTGTTGGAAGATTTGGCCGAAGAGGCCCCAGTGGACTTCCAGGTCGGTGAGGTCACGGTTTTCGATGGTGTTTTGGCCGCCGAGCATGGGTGGGGTTTTGTAGCTGGCGCATTCGTTGAACTGCAGGCCCAGGAGTCGGTTTTTCAGGCGGAATCGGTTGAAGTCATCGCGGTCGAAGTACTGCTCGGCTTTACGGTCCGTGGTCACGAATGTGAGGAACTCGTCCAGCGGTGCGATGACTTCCAGGGAGGCGCTGGCGATGTCACCGGCGACGACCACGGTGGTGCCGTCCTCCAGTACGCCTGCGGCGTAGTGGATGGCTTGCCAATCGGTGGCGAAAACAACCAGGTCGGTGGAGCCTTCCCCGAATGCGTCATGTAGTTGGGATGTGGCTTCGGCTCCGGTTTCATCGTTGTGGACCCTTAGCAGGCCACGGTTCAGGGACGCCCCGCACCAGTCTTCATCGGCCAGGGTGGTGCCGATGGTTTCGGTGGCCCAGGCGGTGGTGTTGGGCAGCTTGGCTGATGGTTTGAGTTTCATGCTCTCCAGTGTCCTCTCCATGGGTGGAGTGTGCGCGTGTGGTGCTGGGTGTGTGGATAAACGGGTCCACCTTAGGACCCTGTGGCGGGGGTGGGGGATGGTGCGTGTGGTCAGTCTTCGCCGTGGACGTAGTGGTGGAGGAGGGTGGCGAGGTTGGGGTAGATCACGCCTGGGGAGGGGCCGT
>NZ_JROX01000274.1:0-3217 GCF_000800955.1 Kocuria sp. ZOR0020 | reverse complement strand
GTGATGCCCCACGCCATCTACGCCCACTCCGCCCTGGCGCGGGACCGCCACGGGCACTCGGTGCCCGCCGAGGCCCTGCCGCGGCTGCTGACCGCCACCCGGTGGGACGTGCTGCTGTCCCTGCTCGTGGCCGGGTCGGTGAACATCGCGATGCTGCTTTTGGCCGCGGGCAATCTCGCCGGGGTGCCCGGCACCGACAGCATCGAAGGAGCCCATGCGGCGATCACCGCCGCCCTGGGCCCGGCCGTCGGGGTCGCCTTCGGCATCGGGTTGCTGGCCTCCGGTCTGGCCTCGACCTCGGTGGGCTCCTACGCCGGATCAGCGATCATGGGCGGGTTGCTGCACGTGCGCATCCCGGTGTTCACCCGCCGGCTGATCACCCTGATCCCGGCCCTGGTCATCATCGCCGTCGGGGTGGACCCGACCTGGGCGCTGGTGCTGTCCCAGGTGCTGCTGAGCCTGGGCATCCCTTTCGCCCTGATCCCGTTGGTGCGACTGAGCAGCAACCGGGATCTGATGGGCGCCTTCGTGAACAAGGTGGCCTTGACTGTCGCCGCCTGGGTGGTCGTGGCCCTGATCGTGTCGTTGAATCTGGCGCTGATCATCCTGACCGCCACCGGGGCCGATTGAGTGGGCCCGGCAGCTCCGGCGCGGCACTCGGTAGCGTGGATCCCATGGACTTGAGTGAGATCACCCCGGTCGCCCAGGACTATCTCAAGGCGATCTGGTCGGCCACCGAATGGGGCGACCCGCCGATCACCACCACAGCCCTGGCGGCGCGGATGGGGACCTCCGCCCCCAACGTCACCGACACCGTCAAGCGACTGGCCGCCCAGGGGCTCGTCGAGTACCAGCCCTACAAACCCGTCACCCTCACCCCGCAGGGGCGCGCGTACGCGGTCGCGATGGTGCGCCGGCACCGACTGCTGGAGACCTTCCTCGTCACCACCCTGGGGTATCCGTGGGAGGAGGTCCACGACGAGGCCGAACGTCTCGAGCACGCCGTCTCCGACGCGATGATCGAGCGCATCGACGCCCAGCTGGGACAGCCTACGGCCGATCCGCACGGGGACCCGATCCCCACCGCGCAGGGACGCACCCGCCGCCCACTCAACACCACCCGGCTCACCAGGGCGAGGCCGGGACGATACGAGATCGTTCGTCTCTCTGATGCCGACCCGCAACTCCTGACCCGGTTCCGCGCCTGCGGCCTCGTGCCGGGCGGGCCTTTTCGTGTCATCGCCCAGGGAGCCAGCGGAACCACCGGTGTACCGGGGAACCAGCACACCGCGATCGATCTGGCCCCGGTGGAAGCCGAGGCCATCTGGGTGACACCCATCACCATCCTCAATACTCTCCGGAGCCTCTGAGAGCTGGTCACCGGACGAGCCCCTCACAGGACGCCGGTCTCAGCCGGCGGAGAGGATCTCGACGATGCGCTCCGGGTGACGGGTCGAGGTCAACCAATAAGGGGTGGGATCCACGGGATCGGTGATCTGGATGCGGACCACCGGGCCCACGGAGACGCGGAAGTTCATGTAGGCGCGGGCGTCAAGCTCGGGGCCCCGCACCCGTTGCACGGCGCTGCCGCGAAACGCTTCGGCCTCGCCCACAAACCGACGCTCGATACGGGCCCGCCCCACCTGCAACGACTCCCCGGTGATCACGATCCCGGTGCTCGAAACAATCAACGCCACCGCAGTGCCGCCGGCGACCACGGCCCCGACGGCCGTCCCGGCCCACATGTTGATCGGGGCCAGGGCAATGAAACCCACCAGGCCCGCGAAGAGCACGAGCAACCACATCCACCACGCGGCCGACAACCGTTCCTCGTACAGGACCGCCCCAGGGGCGGCCTTCGCGGGAAGGTTTTCGGCCCCAGGTTCGGCCGGGGAGGATCCCTGGGCGCTGCGGGACTCATCGGGTGGGCAGACGCCGGGGGACGCAGGATGGGACATGCTGCAACCCTCTCATGACAGCGCCCCCGCGGACCTTCTGGTCCGTGATCCCGGGGAGCAGATCCCGTCCGATCTGGGGTTTCTGGTTCGGCCCGATCACTGCCCCACCCAGAAATGACTTTGTGATGGGCGACAAGTGAGGAGTGTTCATCGATACCCGGCACTTCGGGAGCCCCCGTCGAGGACCTGGAGGCCACGGTTCTGCTGCCCAAGAATTGCATCCAGTGGTGCAAGAGCAATGCTGCGGGGTGCTGTCACCAGCCACGACAGCGTGCGGATGGGGCCCTCACCGATGTTATGTGGGTGAGGGCCAGCCACAAGCTGGATGGCCCCCACCAAAGCGCGATCAGTGCCCGAGGCCGGTCTTGTGGCTCACGTCCTTGTACCAGTCCGACCAGCCGTGACCGTCCCAGTAGCGGTACTTGACCACGTGGTACACCTTCTTGTCCTGGTGGTGATTGAAGTGGCGCCACTGCCCCCCCGCCCCAGGTTTCACCGCCGTGGTGGTTGAAGCTGTACTGGTAGTAGTCACTGCCGTGCTCGTGAGAATTCCCGTACTTGTCCTCGGCGTAGTAGTACTGCTTCACCTGCACCTTGGTGTAGCTGGGCTGACCCCGTTTTTTAGGTCCGGTGGTTCTGGGAGTCGTCCTGTCGCCCGTGGTTGCGGGCAGGGAGACTGGTCAGATCATGTCGAACAGCAGGAAGCGTCACACCCCGGAGCAGGTCGTCCGCAAGCTCGGGCAGGCCGACAGGATGCTCGCCGACGGCAGCGACATCGCCGCGGTGTGTCGGGAGCTTGGGATATCCGAGCAGGGGGCTTGACCCTTGATCTTGGACACGCGGTATCCAGCACGATGCTGGGGAAGCGAGAATCCAAGGATGGCCAGGAAGAACTACACCGACGAGTTCCGTCGCCGGGCGGTGGACTTGTACGAGTCCACGCCGGGCGCGACGCTCAAGGGGATCGCGGCGGATCTGGGCGTGTCCCGGGGCTCGTTGAAGGAGTGGGTCGACAAGCTCGGCTCTAGGACCACGACCGCGGGGGCGCCCACGGCCGCGCCGGCCGGTCGGCCGGAGTCGCAGGCTGCGCGGATCGCCCGGCTGGAGGCCGAGAACGCGGCGCTGCGGACCGAGCAGGCCAAGCTCGCCGAGGAGCGGGACATCTTGCGCCAGGCGGCGAAGTATTTCGCCGGGGAGACGAACTGGTGAACCGCTTCCAGTTCGTTGAGGACCACAAGGACGCCTGGAGCGTGAAGCGG
>NZ_JROX01000273.1:0-228 GCF_000800955.1 Kocuria sp. ZOR0020 | reverse complement strand
ACGACATTTACGACCAGACTCTTTATATTTACATTTTTGGTTTTCTCCGTTACAATTAGAACAAAATTCTTGTCTAGGTCTAGCCATGTTTTTATCTCCTTTCTTGATGATAAATTAATTATATACTTTTATTTTAGACTTGTCAAGAATAAAAATATTGTTCGGAAATAACTATTGTTTTTATGCTTGTACATATTTATTGACATTTATTGTTCGGTTTTAGCTATT
>NZ_JROX01000028.1:0-10553 GCF_000800955.1 Kocuria sp. ZOR0020 | reverse complement strand
AACGGAAACGTTGATCCCGCCCCTCTTGGCGTACCTGGGCAGTGCTTTGGGTCCCTGCCTGCGTTGTGGTGAGTCCTCACAGTTGTACTGACTGGTCAGCGCCAGCAATGTGGGACCAACGCTCGAGGCCCCCGACGCGCGTTCGCGCCGGGGGCCTCAAGCGTGATGGTTCACAGGTAGGTGTAGAACCCGTCCACCTGCATGGCGTTGACCGCGTGGATCATGGTGCCCTGCTGAGGGTTGAGTGCGGAGATCATCAGACCGTCACCCAGGTAGATGCCAACGTGGGAGCCGTTGTTCTGCGACACCAGGTCACCGGGCTGCGGGTTGGCGGTGGGGGTGGCCGCTGCAAACTGATCCCAGGTCACGCGGGGGATCTGGATGCCGTGCTGGGCGTAAACCCACTGGGTGAATCCGGAGCAGTCCCAGTTCTTGAAATCGGTGCCGCCCCACACGTAGTTGCCGCCCAGACCCAGCATGGAGGTCTCCACAATGGCGGAACCGGAGGTGGTGGTGCTGCCGTCCACAACGCTCTGCACGTCCACCGGGGTGGCGGTTGAGGTGCCCAGGGCGGCTTGCTGCTGCTGAGCCTGCTGAGAGGTCTGAACGGTGGTGGTGGATTCACGGTTGGTGGCTTCCGTGTCCAGGGAACTGTTGTTGGCCACGATCCCGGCGTTGTAACCGCCGTGCAGGATGGCCATGATCTCGGCGCGGGTGATGCCATCGCCTACGTAGAGGTTGCCGTCGAATGCGGGCAGAACGCCCACGCTGTTGAGCCAGTCCAGCTCCGTGTAGCCCGGCGTGCGGGAGGAGATGTCCACGTACGGAGACTCGGCGGGCGCTGTGTGCGCGGGGGATCCGGCGCCGCGGTGCAAGACCTTGCCCAGGGCGGTGGCATCCACGTCGGCTTCCGGGCGGAACGTGCCGTCTGACCACCCCTTGAACAACCCCATTTGGGTGGTCCAGGCAACGGCATCCAGGTAAGCAGGATCGGTGGGGGCATCCGAGTAGCGGTTGGTGGCCACGGAGGTGTCCACGGCCGGTTCACCGGCCATGCGGTACAGAATCACGGCGAAGTCCTGACGGGTCAGGTTCTCATCCGGGCGGAAGGCGCCGTTGAGGTCGGCCTTGATGATTCCGTTCTGAGCGCCCCACTTGATGGAACCCTTGGCGTAGAAGCCCTCGGGCACGTCGTTGAAGTCGGCGGGAGCAGTCGTGGCTGCGGCCACGTTGGATGCAGCCCAGGGAGACTGGGTGTTGGTCGCCTGGGTTTCCACCGGAGTCTGCAGTGCACTGACCCCCATGGGGTTGGCCACGGGCTGGGCGGCACTGGACAGGCCCAAGGCGGAGGAGCAGGCGGGCCATGCACCCCAACCTTGACCGGCCAGAACGTTCTCGGCCACAGCAATCTGCTGTTCACGGGTTGCATCCTGGGGGGCGCCCGTGCCACCAAAGGCTTCCCATGTGGACTGGGTGAACTGCAGGCCTCCGTAGAAGCCGTTACCGGTGTTGATGGACCAGTTGCCGCTGGATTCGCATTGGGCCAGTGCGTCCCAATCGGATTCGGGAGCTGCAGCGGCAGGGGTGACGCCGGCTGCGGCAATGGCACCGCCACCGACAGCCACGGTGACGGCAGCACTGAGAAAACGGGGGTTCTTCATCCGTGTTTGCTTCCTGGTGGGAGACAAGTGTGAGAGGACCAAGGTTTTCCGCTCACAACTGGGCCCAGGCATGGCGAAGCACGCTGAAGGCAGCAAAAAGTGGTCGGCAAATGATCCACGGGGAAGCGTGAGAACCGGACCAGGGGAAGAACTGTCACGGTTCCATAACGGTGCAACGATAATGGACTTGTCACAAAAGTTGCAAGACGGTATCTGCAGAATCATGCATTCTGTGTGGTGATCCGTCTCACCAGCGGTGATGGTCGGCATCAGCTGGTGTGTGTAACCCGGGGTGTTGTCCGCGGCACCGGGCGCGATTTTTTCATCAGCCCGGTGATACTTTGGAGACTGAGCAAAAAGCAACTGTCAGGTTGCTGCTGATCGAAGACTTTACGGAGGCAGGAATGTCCATGTCCGTTGATGCGCAAACGGGCCACGCCACTGACAACGGATCCACACGGTCCGATCACGTTGGCGCAGCCAAGGCAGCGCGTTCATCACAAGCCGGTGCAGCATCGCTGCCGGATGTAGTCAAAGTGTTCGGCAAGCTGTTGCCGCGCCAGATCCAGGATGAACTGGCCCTTGCCAAGCTGGAGCTCAAGGACAAGGGGATCAAGGCCGGTAAGGGTGTTGCCCTGATCGTGGTGGGCCTGGTCTTCCTGTTGTTGGCCACCATCGCACTGGTGGTGGCCGCCGTGGCCGGCCTGGCTCAGGTCATGCCGCTCTGGCTCTCAGCCCTGATTGTTGCCGCGTTCTTCCTGCTGGTTCTGATTGTTCTGGCGGCCGTGGGTGCCTTGATGATCAAGAGCGCCATGCCGTTGAACCCGGTCCGTGCCGTGCGCGGTCTGAAGTACGACCTCGGCGTGGTCAAGGAAGGCTCGGCCTACACCGAGGCCCGCGTGCGCCGCGAAGAGGCCGAGGCCAAGGAACGCAAGGTGCAGGAGAAGAAGGAGCATAAGGCTCAGTCCTCCAACCAGCCGCCGGCACCGTCCGAGTCGCAGTTGCGTCAGCGCCTCAGTGTTCGCCGCGAGAAGCTCAAGGAGCTGCGCGATGACGCCGAGAACCGCAAGAACCACGTGCAGACCTCCGCCGTGGGTTTTGTGGACCGCACCCGCACCACGGTCTCAGGAGCCAGCTTGAAGGCTTCCTCCACTGCCGAGCAGGTGGGTGAGCGCGTTGGTCCCGTGGCCGTTGCCGCTGCCGCCGGAACCGCCTTCCTGGTGTTCCTGGTCAAGTTGATCCGTCGCTCGCGCTGAGCCTGGAATCGTCACGACGATGGCGCCGGTGAGCGTCGTCGTTGACAGAGGAAGTCCCCGGGAGTCCACAGGCTCCCGGGGACTTTTCCGTGTTGGGGCATGCATTCCCAGCTTGTCCCCATACCATTGCCACGGTCGGCCCAACCGGCCATGACATGGCCCAGGCCGTGAATCCACAGCCATCGAGTGAAAGGTCCGGAGGCCACTGCATGCCGTTGATCGCCGTAGGCCTGGCCATTCTCTCCGCTGTGGGGTTGGCCGGTGGAACGCATCTTCAGTCGGTGGCGGTGGTCAGCCGTAGCGATGGCAAACTCTCCTGGAGTCAATTCCGCCATGTGCTGCGTTCTCCACGGTGGACCGCGGGTCTGGTGCTGTTGGGGCTGGGCACCGTGTTCAACGTGGCGGCCCTGAGCATGGCGCCTGTGACTGTGGTCCAGCCCATTGGCGTGTTGGGTCTTGTGATCACCACGGTGTTGCATTCACGCCACGTCAAGATCCCCATCAATGCCGCCACGTGGCGGGCCATCGGCCTGTGCATGGGCGGGGCCACGGTGTTCGTGCTGACCGCCGTGCGGGTCACGGATCCGGCCTTGACCATTGCAGACAGCGCCTCTGACGTTGTGACTTATCTTCTGGCGGCAGTGATTGCCGTGGTGTGCCTGGGCATGCTGTTTCTCAGTGACCACCAGAAGGCGCTGTTCTATCTGTTTGCAGCCGGCACCCTGTACGGATTTGTTGCCGTTCAGGTCAAAGTGGTTTCCGTCCAGTTGCGTACCGGCGCCGGTGCCTGGTGGCAGAACGTCGAAGTGGACAACGTGATCGGTTTGCTGATTGCCGCAGCTCTGGGTGGCTGGTTGGTGCAAAGCGCATACGCGGCCGGGCCTCCGGAGCTGGTCATGGCCGGGCTCACGGTGGTGGACCCCATGGTGGGTGTGGTCCTGGGGCTCAGCGTGTTGGGAGAAGCCGGAGAGAACTTTGGCCCGGTCTCCGCCTTGATGCTTGCAGCCAGTGGCGCGGTGTCCGTGGCGGGCGTGCGCCTTCTCTCCAGGCATCACCCAGAAGTTCTTGCAAAAATGCCTGCCGCCCGTGCGCCCAAGACAGGCGAACTCGGGATCATCCCCAAGGCACCCGCCCCCCGTTCCGCTCATCACCAGGAGGACTGAACCTCAGTGCCGCAACTCGTCCCGGAGCATGACTCGCAGCCTGAACTGACCCCAGATCCTCGGGGACACATTCGAGATGACTACCGGCTCCCTCCTGAACCAGCACCAGATGCTCGGGTGGGGACCCAGCAAGCGGCGCAGCCCCTTACGGTGCTGGTGGTGGCGGAGACCTATCCGCCGGACATCAACGGCTCCTCGCAATTCTCCAGGCGCTTGGCGCAGGCGATGGCTGGTCGCGGGCACAACGTTCACGTGGCTGCACCGCGCCCCAGCCGTGGTCGATCGATCCGGCGGATGGACGGGCGAGTGACCGAACACCGGTTGCGCTCGCACACCGCATTCACCTACACCACGTTCAACCTGTGCCTGCCGTGGGAAGTCAGCGGTCAGATCAAACAGATCTTGGACGATCTCCGCCCGGACGTGGTGCACATCGAGTGCCACTACATCCTGGGTCGCCTATTCGCCCGGGAAGCCCAGCGCCGGGGCATCCGCTTGATCGGCACCAACCACTTCATTCCGGAGAACATTGAGCAGTACATACCGCTGCCAGATCTGATCCGCCGGATCTACCGGCGCATCTCCTGGCGGGACATGGCAGGTGTGTTCCGCCGGTGCGACGTCGTGACCGCCCCCACCCCCTTGGCTGTGGAATCCATGAAGGACAACGGGTTCACCTTCCCCGTCTATGCGCTCTCCAACGGGATTGCGGCGGAGAACTACCAACTGCGGGCAGGGGAGAACCTCAAGCCGCGGGAGCATCCCACCATCTTGTTCGTGGGGCGCCTGGACCCGGAAAAACACGTCGACGTCCTGATTCGTGCCCTGGCCCGGATCAAGGATCAAACGGATGCGGTTCTGGAAGTGGTGGGCCAAGGTGGTGAGTACGACTCCCTGGCGGAGCTGGCCAGAAGCCTGGGGGTTGAACACCGGGTGGTTTTCCGGGGCTTCCTCTCAGACGAGGACCTGCGTCGCAGCTACCTCACCGCGGACATTTTTTCCCAACCAGGAACGGCCGAACTGCAATCCCTGGTGACCTTGGAGGCCATGGCGGCTTCCCGTCCCGTTCTGCTCGCTGATGCCCGTGCGCTGCCGCACCTTGTGGAGTCCGGGGTCAACGGGTGGCTGTTTCCCCCGGGCGACGACGCCGTGGTGGCTGATCGTCTGTTGCACTTCCTTTCCCTGCCTGCGCATGAGCGCAGCGCCATGGGCAACGCCAGCCTAAAGCTGGTGGAACAACACAGTTTTGGTGCCACCGTTGAGGGCTTCGAGCGCATGTACCGCGGGGCGGATCCTGAGCGACTCCTGGCGAACTGGCCGATGCTGGATGAGCCTGAGACTCCGCTAGGCTAGGGGCCGTTGTGTCCGGGGCGCGTCGTTGGCACGCTCGGGAGACTCCAGGGGCGATAGCTCAGCTGGTCAGAGCAGAGGACTCATAATCCTTTGGTCGTGGGTTCAAGCCCCACTCGCCCTACCCTTGCCCCCGTCGAGACCAAGTCTTGGCGGGGGCTTTGCCGTGCCTGCAGAATGTGCGGCCCCAGGAGCTCGCCGAGCGAGATGTCGAACTCACCTGCGATCGTCGCCAACTCATCAATGCTGAACGAGGTCTTGCCGCGAAGACGATCAGACATGGGCCCTTGTGAGACGCCCAGGGCTACCGCCAGGTCCTTCTGGCGGATACCGAGCCGAGCCATCCAAGCGCGGACTTCCGCTCCCGCTTGTACTGATGTCGTCATCATGCCTCCCTAGGTCCGTGCACCATCTGCACTATTGCAACCGGCTAAGCCGGCTGCACTATTGCCAATAGTGCCAATAGTGCCACATGTATGGGTTTGGTCGAGAAAAATTTGGACACGCCAAACTTTTCGGCTTGAACCGATTGGGCTGAGCCCATACGGTATGGGCATGAACACACCTAGATTGGTATCAGCCAATGTCCGAGCTGAGATGGGCCGTCGCAGCGTTAGCCAGAAGGACCTGGCGGCCGCGCTGGGCTTGTCCCCTGCAGCCATGTCCGACCGCTTGCGCGATCGCGTTGAGTTTCGACTGTCCGAGCTAGACCTTCTCTCGAAGCGTTTGGGCGTGAGCGTTGTCGCGCTGCTGACGGTAGTGGAGGTGGCGGCATGAGCAACGTTGAGGACCGAGTGCTCACGCAGAGTGAGGCTCGTGAGCTCACGGACCAGATCGCAGAAGGACTGATCGACGTGCATACGCTGATCGTCCAGGCCTGGGAGGGTCAAGCGTGGCGAGCATTGGGACATGCGTCCTGGGATGAGTGGATTGACGCGAACTTTCGTGGCCTCCAGTTGAGACCGCCGCGCGAGCAGCGGGCTGAGGTCATCCAGTCCATGCGGGCCGCCGGCATGAGTGTGCGCGCGATCGCTCAGGCCACGGACCTCGGTTATGGAACGGTCCAACGGGCGTCAGGTGATCCAAATGGATCACCTGGACATCCCCTGGAAGACGAGTCAGGTGTTCAAAATCGAACACCTGAACGTTCCCTGGGTGTGGATGGGAAGTCCTACACCCGGCCTGCGGCGCCGTCGGCGGCGGATGTTGCAGCCTTCGATGATGTGGCCCTGGACGACCTGGGTATCGGCGTGATTGACATCGAGCCTGCCCCAGACCTGCGGCCCCCGCGGCCGGTGTCGCCTTTCGAGCGCCCTGTGCAGGTTGTGGACGTCGCCGGTGAAGCGGTTGTGCCGGCTGGTGCCGAGGTGCCTGTTGCGTGGTGGGAGGGGCCGCGTGCTGCGTTGCTGGAGGCGGAGTCCCGGTGCGTGCGGTTGCTGGAGGAACGCAGGGCTGAGCCGCGTTTGGTGGAGGACCCGGCGGATCCCGGTGCGGCGGAGTTGTCGATGGCTGCTGCCCGGACGGTGCTGGCTGCCGGCGGCGTGATCGTGGATCTGCACCCGGAGGATTTGGACGCTCAGAGCCGTGCGGATCTGCAAAAGGTTCTGGGGCGTGTGATTGAGGCCCTGGACGGAGTTCTGGGGGATCTGGAGGCCGGCGATGCTGCGTGAGTCTGAGGGCAAAGCAATGCGCGCCCGGGGTGGCACCGGACGCGCATCTCATCAACAGCAGCTAGGAACGGCTTCGTTGGTGTCTGAAACGGTACCAAGGGATCGTTCCTTTCGCCAGGGTTCTGGGTGGTCTCAGAGATCGCGGCGGATCAACCCTGACACGTTGCCGGTGCAGTGGGTCGTTGTGGCGTTGGTGGTGATGCTGGGTATCACCTCTTTCATCGTCTCGTTCCGCGCGCTCTACGACGTTGCGGAGTGGGCCGGGATCGGGTCGCAGATTCAGTGGGCCGTACCGGTGTTCATTGATGGCGCGATCTTGACCTACGCCATGTCCGTTTTGGTTCATCGCTCCCGGGGTGAGTCCACGATTCCTTCGTGGGTGAGCCTGGGTGCTTTCACGGCCATGTCCGTGACCGCCAACGCCGCGCACGCGCTGTCCATCCCGCGCGAGCAGGAATGGCAGGCCTGGATTGGTGCTGCCATCGCCGCGTTGGCTCCCATCGGTGTCTTTGCTGCCACGGAGCAGTTGGCGCGTCTGGTGGTGGAACGCCCGGGTGCGAGGCCTGCGTCATCCGTGGCTGAGCCAGTTGGTGCCGGGTCAAAGGTGTCGCCGGCCCGTCTCGGGATCTCCGCACTGGGTGGCAGCGAGACCAGCTTCCGTTTCCCCCACCGTGCTGATGACGGCAAGCGAACGGAAGCAGCAGCCCCGGTGGAACCGGAAACGGAAGCGGCAGCGGGTGCCCTTCCGGAAGCGGTTGCCGATTCATCTTTGGCGCCGGAAACCCTGCCGGATAGCCCGACTACTGACCCGGAAGACGGGCCGGCGGTAGGACCCGCCGGTGACGCTGTTTCTGCTGATGAAACCCGGGTTTCCGGGCTTCCGGAAGCTGTTACCGATCCGGGTGCCGCGCACGTGTCCGGGGCGGAAACTCCATCCGGGATGGCAAGCCAACGACCCGTGGCGGCCCGCGAGGGTGAGGCCGCTTCCGGTTCACCGGAAGCCTCGTTGCCGGGTGCCGTTGCCGCTCCGGAAGGGCTTCCGGAGCGGGTTGCCGGGGATGCGGATGGGTTTGCCGCGTGGGTGGCTGAACGGGTCGCCGGTGGCCGACCGATCACGGGGACTGCTGCAGGGGAGTTTCTGGGTGTCTCGGACAGGACCGGACGGAATCGCATCAAGGAGCTCAAGAACGAGCGTCCCGAGATCTTTGAAGGAGTGAGCTGACCCCATGTCAGTGCGAATGACCAGCTTGGTCTGGCAGCTGCCGCTGTCAGGGAATCAACTGGTGATCATGCTCGCGATCGCCGATGAGGCCGACTCGGACGGGGTGTGCTTCACCGGTCAGCAGAAACTAGCAGGCAAGGCCCGGGTGTCTGAGCGCACGGTGCGGCGGACCCTACTGGAGATGCGTGACGCCGGGTTGCTGCATACGGAACGCCGGCCTGCAGAGTGGGCACGGGGGCGTCGCACGGACGCCATCATCTTGGACCCGGGCGCGATGCTGCGCCACGGTCAAGAGATGGTGGAGCCGATCGAAGATCGCCGGCAACGCCAGATCAACCGGCTCTCGTATGAGGTCGATCCGGGGCACGTGGAACCGGAGGGCAACGACGGCGACCAGCTGCCGGCGCCCCCCGCAGTGGAGGCCGTCGAGCCTGTGGATAACTCGGGATTCGTTCAACCGGACAAAATGACCGGTAAATATGTTTCGCCTAGTCAGAGTCAACCGGACAATTTGGCCGGTAGATCGTTCAACCGGACAAATCGGGTCGTTCAACCGGACAAATTGGACACCGATTTCGAGGGTGCCTTAATAGGCTCGCGCGCGCGTCTTTACCCATCCAATCCCATCCAATCCTCGGCACCGGTCGCTGTGGAGAACTCAACCGGTGATGGATCGGACCGGATCGGATGGGGGGATGAACCAGCGCAGGGTGCCGCGGCGCCCGGTGGGGGTGATCTGCGGGCGGTGGCTGGCGTGCCGCTGCGGTTGCTGCGGGCCAAGCTCGGCGGCGACACCGGTGTTTTGGCCGGGTTGGATGACCGGATCGTGGCCGAGGTCATCGGTGTGGTGATGGCCCGGGCCGCGGGCCCGGTGCTCTCCCCGATGGGGCTGATGATCGCTGCGTTGCGTGACCGGGCGTCGGCCTTGGACACGATCGAGGAAGCCGTGGCCCGGGTGGAATCCCGCCGGCCAGCGGACGAAGACCACCGGCCGGTGGCCACCACCCCAGCACGTCGGCAGGTGACTTGCCGGGTGCATCACAGCTCGCATCTGGAGGGCCAGGAGTGCCCAGGGTGTCGGGCGGATCGAATCGTTGCGAAGGTCCAGGAGGCATGAGCCATGGCCACGACACAACAAACCCACCACGACCAGTCAGCCCGGGTGCGGCTGGAATCGGGGTCAACGGCTGCGTGGGAGGCCGTGCGAGCGGTCATGGGCGATGTGGTGCCCGTGATCCGGGGCAAGCTCACCGCCGGTGGTGCTGCCAGTGACGTGGAGGACGTCGCCCAGGAAACGCTGATGTCGGCGGTGCGGTCGGTCTCGAAGTGGGACCCGGCCCGGGGCACCCTGACGGGGTGGGTGACCACGATCGGTAAGCGGAGGGCGGTGGATCACCTGCGCTCCAGGCACCACCAGGCCACCGCGGTGGGGATCTCCCCGGTGGGTGGAGCGACCTCGGAGGACGTGTGGGAAGTCGATGTGGCCCAAGAGGGCCACGAGGACGCGGTCGTGGACCGGTTGGCGTTGGCCGCCCAGATCCACGAGGTCCTGGCCGAAGTCCGGGCGGTGCTGCGCTGTGATCGGACCGTGCACAGGGCGCTGACCCTGTTGATTGATTGCGAGGGTGACACCGAGCTTGCGGCCAAGCGGTTGGGTACGACCACGGCGGTGGTGCGTGAAGCCCGGCGCGAGACGGTCCGCGCGGCGTGTGTGGTCCAGCGGGCCCAGGGGCTGCACCGGTCAGCGCAGCGGGTCACAGCTGGTGCTTTGTTGGATTGCCTGCCGGCGGAGATTGGGGCGTGGACCCGCACGATCACGGTCGAAGCGGTCCGCGCCGGTGGGTTCGAGCGGGTGCGGGTTGAGGCGGTGGCTGCTGCGACGGGGTGGTCGATCTCCACAGCACGGCAGCGGCTGGGGGATACGAAATGGCTGCTGAGCATCGCGCGGACTATCGCGGAGACGGGCACGATCCAGGCAGCTGCGTGAGGCCCTGACACACATCGGGGCTCGGTGGGGTGGATGGGTGGAGCAGGAGGCCATGATGACGCAGCAAGACCACACACCGCACCACGACCAGGGTCAGGACCCAGAAGGTCTGGAGCTCCAGGACGAGTCGGGGGCACAGACTGGGCGCGCGGAGGCGGATCTGCATCCGCGGGAACGCCGGGCCAGGGCCAGGAGGGGCCCGTTGCGTCGTGGCTTGGGTGCTGTGATGGATCAGGGGTGGGCG
>NZ_JROX01000272.1:0-573 GCF_000800955.1 Kocuria sp. ZOR0020 | reverse complement strand
CTCACGGGTGTCCACCAGCAGCTCCACCCGGTTGCCCGGCGCCAGGGTCACCTCGGTGAGCTCGACCGGCTCGGGCAGCCGGCCGAGGTCGCGGCCGGACAGCCGCAGGGTCTGGCCGTCGAGGGTCAGGCGCAGGTACCGGGATGGGCAGGCGTTGACGACCCGCCACAGCTCCCGCTCCCCGGGTGCGGCGGTGGCCTCGGGACGGACCTGACCATTGACCAGCACGGTCTCGCCCTCCCGGCCCATCATCTGCTGCGGCGGGGAGACCTCGGCGAGGTTCCCGGAGGCGTCCAGGGTGATGTCGGAGACGACCAGGACCCGCTCCCGGGCCACCGGGACGGGGTCGGGGTCCTCGACGACGATGGCCCCGTAGAGCCCGGCGGCGAGCTGGTCGGCCACGTGGCCGTGGTGGTGCGGGTGGTACCAGTAGGTGCCCGGCGGGTGGTCGCCCGGCAGGACGTACTCGTAGTCGAAGGTCTCCCCGGGGGCGATGCTCACGAAGGGGTTGTCCCCGTTGTCCTGCGGGGAGACGTGCAGGCCGTGCACGTGCAGGTTCGTCGGGTCGTCCAG
>NZ_JROX01000271.1:0-1865 GCF_000800955.1 Kocuria sp. ZOR0020 | reverse complement strand
CCATGAAAGGCACCAGCGTGGCCGGCAAAGCCGGGAAAATGGCCTCGACTGCGGGCAAAGCAGGCCGCGCCGGAGCCACTAGGGCCATCGACTTCTCCAAAGCACTGGCATTCGACGCAAAGTACAAAGCCGTCGACCTGGGACTGTCGGCGGCGGAGAGAGCCGTGCCCAGGATCGCGCCTGCTGTCCAGACGATTAACAAGTTCAAGAACAACATGGTGGACTATTCCATGGCTGCCAAGGACACCATCTCATCCATCCGCCCAAAGCCTGGACAGGAATTCTCCGTCGGTTTTGGCCGTGAATACGGAATAGTTGATGGCCCAACTGTCAGTAATTACCGTCTGGATATGACCACACCCCCAGTGCCTGAAGTTGGCACCTCGTTCAAGGAAGCTCTCAGCAGCCGCACAGGTGAACGCGCCGCAGCCGAAGCCACCAAACGGGTCGAGCCCAACATCCTGGAGTTGCGCCCCAACAAGAGAGTACTGAAGGACCCGTCACTCCTGCGTCAATATCACGCCAAAATTGACCACCTCAACGGAGAAGCCCGGCAAGGCAAGCTTGAATATCGCGTACCAGAAGACCGCAACTATTCAAGGAAAGACTTCATCGACAATCCAACATCCATTGGAACACCTGACGACTTCGATCGCCAGAGCATGTCGAAGTATGACCTTGACCACAAAACTGATCTCCAGCTAGGAGGAAAAGACACCCCCCAGAACTTCCAATGGCTGGATAAGCACGTCAATCGCAGCGTAGGATCCCAACTGAGATGGCAAATGATTAAGAAGAATCTCACAAAAGGCGGAACCGATTCCCATGATACCGGATCCACTGTTCACGGCATTGCAGATAAATCACGACCAAACCTTCTGAGCGATGTCAAGCTGGAGATAGATTGATTGCTGAGATGTCGAACATTCGCAAACAAGTCGACGCGCTCCGAATTTCAGCAGTCGATGCCATTCCGAGAAATGCACCGAAGGAAATACACTCCTATTTAACTCGAAAAATAAGAACGGAGATCACCACCAAGCAAAGTCGCCCTATCGCCCACTATACGCCCATTCTTGCGGCAGTTTGCGGGTACCAGGAGTCGGTGTCCTTGTTCTGTCGCGCCCTCTTAACTCACTGTTTGGATTCAACCTTCCGCTTGGCCCCGGGGGGCGCTTCGGCCACGTGGCCCGAAATGCAATGGTGTGCCCAACGAGTGGGCCTCACGGGCTATGCCGAATTATTCAATATACGCAGGGGGGCCCGTGACAGGCATGCACGTAGAGTAGAACGATTCGTCACAAATCCCTCAGAGGACCACAATTTCGAGTTTGGCACACATGAGGAACCGGGATTTGCTTGGTCAAAGCGGCCTGATATCGCCGTTCAACGATATCTGTCGGAGATGTCAGAGATCATGTTTCTGCGTTTGTCTCCCGGTGAGAACGCCCTGGGCTGGAACCGCGCGCACTGCGACGCCGAACTAGAAGCCATCGCAGCGGATCTACGAGCCAGAATCGGACTCGAGCCAGAGCTCCAGGACCTGGGAGCCCCCGATCCGGTGGTGATCCTGCCCGAAGGATTCACAAGCGTCTACGACACCACCAACCCCGACTTTGGCCCCGCAGGCGGCTACACACCCCCCATACCCACTATCTACCTCCCAGCAAACACCGACCCAGCCACCATCGCTCAACACCGCAACACCACACCCACGGTGACCCCACCAGCCACCGAACCCCAGGAGCACACCATCACCACCCCCATCCTCAACGACGCCGACATCACCCCCTACTGGGAAGCCGTGGAACACCACCTAGGCGATCAAGCCCCAGAGATCCTCAACCCACCAGCCACCGACGAAG
>NZ_JROX01000270.1:0-2077 GCF_000800955.1 Kocuria sp. ZOR0020 | reverse complement strand
CCCTGGGATCCTCCCGGTGCGCCGGTGTGAAACAAGAACCGACAACGACGACGGCCCCGGGGTCCGGCGTCGTGACCGTGCACCGGGGTGCTGTGGTCAGGACGCCCGGGATCCACCGGGGCCGGGTCGTGTGGGCTAGCGGTCGTCGTCCGCCTTGACGTTGAGCGTGGTTTTCTGGACCTGCATCATGAACTCCGCGTTGGACTGGGTGTCCCGCAGACGGTTGGTGAGAAGTTCCAGTGCCTGCTGCTGGTCCAGGCTGGATAGCACTCGGCGCAGCTTCCACATGATCTTGAGTTCCTCACCGGACATGAGGGACTCTTCACGGCGGGTACCGGAGGAATTGACGTCCACGGCCGGGAAGATGCGCTTGTCAGCCAGCTGACGGGACAGACGCAGTTCCATGTTGCCGGTGCCCTTGAACTCCTCAAAGATGACCTCGTCCATCTTGGATCCGGTCTCCACCAGGGCGGTGGCCAGGATGGTCAACGAACCGCCACCTTCAATGTTGCGGGCTGCGCCGAAGAACCGCTTGGGCGGGTACAGAGCAGCGGAATCCACACCACCGGAGAGGATGCGCCCGGAAGCAGGTGCAGCCAAGTTGTAGGCGCGTCCCAGGCGGGTCATGGAGTCCAGCAGGACCACCACGTCCATCCCCAGTTCCACCAGGCGCTTGGCACGCTCGATGGCCAGCTCGGCAACGGTGGTGTGGTCATCGGCGGGGCGGTCGAAGGTGGAGGCGATGACCTCACCCTTGACGGTGCGCTGCATGTCCGTGACTTCTTCCGGACGCTCGTCCACCAGCACCATCATCAGGTGCACCTCAGGGTTGTTGGTGGTGATCGCGTTGGCAATGGACTGCAGCATGAGCGTCTTGCCTGCCTTGGGCGGGGAGACGATCAGGCCACGCTGGCCCTTGCCGATGGGAGCCACAAGATCCACCACGCGCGGACCAATCTTCTTGGGCTCGTTCTCCAGGCGCAGGCGCTCCTGCGGGTAGAGGGGAACCAGCTTGGAGAAGTCCACGCGGTCCGTGAGTTCTTCCGGCTTCTTGCCGTTGACGCTGGTCAGCTGGACCAGCGCGTTGAACTTCTGGCGCTGGTTGCGGCTGTTGTCCTCACCGTCACGGGGTGCTCGGATGGCACCGACGACGGCGTCGCCCTTGCGCAGGTTGTGCTTCTTGACCTGGGCCAAGGAGACGTAGACGTCGTTGGGACCGGGCAGGTAACCGGAGGTACGGACGAAGGCGTAGTTGTCCAGCACGTCCAAGATACCGGCCACGGGCAGCAGGACATCGTCCTCCGTGGGCTCCGTGTCATCCACCTCGGGGCCGTTGTTGCGATTGCGCCGGTTGCGGCGGTCATTGCGGTCGTTGCGGTTGCGGTTACGGCGGTTGCGGCGCGATCCGCCGTCGTCATCGGGGCCGTTATTACCCTGATTGCCGCTGTTGCCTTGGCCGCCGCCCTGGTTGTCGTTGCGGCCGCCCTGCTTGTTCTTGTTCTGCTTGTTCTTGTTGCCGGAGTCGTCGTTGTTGCTGTCCCGGCCGTTGTTACCGTCTCGGCCATTGTTGCCGTCTCGACCGCCGTTGCGGTTGTTCCGGTCGTTCTTCTGGCCGTCCTGATTGCGACCCTGACGGTTGCGACGGTTTCCGGACTCGTTCTGGTTCTCCTCCGAGCCAGAGGAGGATTCGGAGTCGGAGGAGTCGTCGTTGCCGGCCTGACCGGTGTTCTCCCCGGCGTTGTCATTTTTGTTCTGATCGCGGTTGCGGCCGCGACGCTGGGAGCGAGAAGGACGCTCGCGGTTGGAGTTGTCGCCGTTGCGCTCGGAGTCGCCTGCGGTGGCGGCACCCTGGGAGTTGTTCTCCTGCTGCTCGCCGGTCTGCGCGGAGGCACCGGAGTCTGCAGCAGGCGCGGCGTTGGAGCTGTTGCCCTCAGCATCAGGCCCATTGTTTGCAGCGTTGGTGTCAGCGCTGGAGGCACGACGCGTCCGGCCGCGTCCGGTACGAGCAGCCACCACGGGGGCGTCGTCGTCGGTACCGGTTTCAGATCCGGCTGAACCCTGGGCATCGTTGATGCCT
>NZ_JROX01000269.1:0-6044 GCF_000800955.1 Kocuria sp. ZOR0020 | reverse complement strand
TAAGACCCGTTTGCTGGACGCCATCCGGAACACCCGCGTCATCGAGGGCGAGGCCGGTGGCATCACCCAGCACATCGGTGCGTACCAGATCTCCACGGAGGTCGAGGGCGATGACCGGAAGCTGACCTTCATCGACACCCCGGGTCACGAGGCGTTCACCGCCATGCGTGCCCGCGGTGCCCAGGTCACCGACATCGCGCTGCTGGTCGTGGCAGCCGACGACGGCGTGATGCCGCAGACCGTCGAGGCGTTGAACCACGCCCAGGCGGCCAACGTGCCGATCGTCGTCGCCGTCAACAAGATCGACAAGCCCGAGGCGAACCCGGAGAAGATCCGCGGCCAGCTCACCGAGTACGGGCTGGTCCCCGAGGAATACGGTGGCGACACCATGTTCGTGGACGTCTCCGCCCGTGCCGGCCAGAACATCCAGGGTCTGCTGGAGGCGGTCGTCCTGACCGCCGACGGCACCCTGGAACTGCAGGCGAACCCCAACAAGGAAGCCCGCGGCGTGGCCATCGAAGCCAACCTGGACAAGGGTCGCGGCGCAGTGTGCACCGTGCTGGTCCAGTCCGGCACGTTGCACGTCGGGGACTCGATGGTCGTCGGCGGTTCGCACGGACGTGTCCGCGCGATGTTCGACGAGGACGGCCAGGCGGTGGAGGAAGCCACGCCTTCGCGTCCCGTGCAGGTGCTCGGCCTGAACTCCGTGCCGCGCGCCGGTGACACCTTCCTGGTGACCGCCGAAGAGCGCACGGCCCGTCAGATCGCTGAGAAGCGTCAGGCGGCAGACCGCAACGCTCTGCTGGCCAAGCGCCGTAAGCGCGTGACCCTGGAGTCCTTCGACGCGGCTGTCGCCGAGGGCAAGATCGACACCCTGAACCTGATCATCAAGGGCGACGTTTCCGGTGCCGTGGAGGCGCTGGAGGACTCGCTCATGAAGATCGAGGTCGCCTCCGACGAGGTCCAGCTGCGCGTGATTCACCGCGGCGTGGGTGCCATCACCCAGAACGACGTCAACCTGGCCACCGTGGACAACGCCATCATCATCGGCTTCAACGTTCGCCCCGCCGAGCGTGTTGCCGAGTTGGCCGACCGCGAGGGCGTGGAGATGAAGTTCTACTCGGTCATCTACAACGCGCTGGACGACGTCGAGGCCGCGCTCAAGGGCATGCTCAAGCCGGAGTACGAGGAAGTCGAACTCGGCAAGGCAGAGGTCCGCGAGGTCTTCCGCTCCTCCAAGTGGGGCAACATTGCCGGTTCCTACGTCACCGAGGGGCTCATCAAGCGCAACGCCAACGCCCGCCTGGTGCGCGACGGCAACGTGGTGCAGGAGAAGCTCAAGATCGAATCGCTGCGTCGGTTCAAGGATGACGCCGTTGAGGTCCGCGACGGATACGAGTGCGGTATTGGGCTCGGCTCCTTCAACGACATCAGGGAAGGCGACATCATTGAGACCTGGGAGCTTCAGGAGAAGCCCCGCGCGTGATCGCCTGCGTTCCCGTCACGTGTGATGCGTGAATGCGACGGCCCGTACCGAAAGTCCTTGACCGGACGGGTACGGGCCGTTGCCACCCGTAGAGGTTTCTTGCGCCGCACGGCGTGAAGAACCGTGACGCTGCTTCACCCCTGGTGGGTGAGGCAGCACAAGAACTTTTCATGAAGGAGAGACCATGGTTGACGCACAGCGCGCCACGCGGATGGCTGATCGCATCAAGGTGATTGTTGCCCAGGCACTGGAACGGCGCATCAAGGATCCGCGCCTGGGGTTTGTGACGGTCACGGATGCCCGGGTGACCAATGATCTTCAGCACGCCACCGTCTACTACACCGTGTACGGAACGGCTGAGGAGAAGGCCGATTCTGCCCGTGCGTTGGAGTCCGCCAAGGGCATCCTGCGTTCGGAGGTGGGCAAGAACATCACCGCTCGCCTGACGCCCACCCTGGAGTTCGTGGCGGACGAGATTCCGGAGGCCGCCTCCCACCTGGAGGACGTGCTGCGCCGGGCCAAGGAGAAGGATGCCCAGGTGGCAGCCGCGGCTGCCGGCGCCCAGTACGCCTCCGGCGAGAACCCGTACCGCACCTCAGAGGCAGAGGAGGACTCAGCCGCCGATTCTGAGGCCGACGACGACGCACTCGGTGCATCTGATGTGGATGTTCCCGAGTCCGCGGACACGGATGCACAAGGCACCGCAGGGGAATCCGAGCGGTGACACGCCTGTCCAAGGACCCAACATCCTCCCGTGGTTCCGCTCAGCGGCAGCCGCGGGAGGATGTTCCGCGTCCCGATCCGTCCCTGCCGGTGCCAGAAGGCCTGGTGGTGGTGGACAAGCCGCAGGGCTGGACCAGCCATGACGTGGTGGGCCGCCTGCGCCGGTTGTGCGGCACCAAAAAAGTGGGTCACGCCGGGACCTTGGACCCCATGGCTACCGGTGTGCTGGTGGTGGGCGTGGGCCGTGGCACCAAATTGCTGACCTACCTGGTGGGTGCGGACAAGACCTATGAGGCCGTGATCCGCTTGGGGCAAGGCACGGTGACGGAGGACGCCGAAGGTGAGGTGACCGCCGTCGCTGCACCGGAATCGGTGGATGCGCTCACTGAGGAGCAGATCATGCAGGCCGTAGGTGGGCTGTTGGGAGAGATCCAGCAGGTGCCATCGGCGGTATCTGCCATCAAGGTGGACGGCAAGCGGTCTTACGCCAGGGTCCGAGCGGGGGAGGACGTCCAGTTGGCGGCCCGAACCGTGACGGTCTCCCGGTTTGACGTCCACTCCATGACTCCGCTGGATCTGGCAGACGGCACCCATGTGGTGGATCTGTCCGTCACGGTGGATGTTTCCTCCGGAACCTACGTGCGTGCCCTGGCTCGTGATCTGGGGGATGCACTGGGAGTTCACGGTCATCTGACGGTGTTGCGGCGCACCCGGGTGGGGTCATTGGATCTCACCCACGCAGCCGATCTGGACGAGTTGAAACAGATTATTGCCGACGGCGCCACCGTGCCCGTCACCTCCCCGGACACAGCTGCCCGTGCCATGTTCCCGTCGCGTGAGCTGACCTCGCAGGAAACCACGGACCTGGGCCACGGCAAACGCATTGCAGCCACGGGTTCGGCAGAATTGACTGCGGCATTCGCACCCGACGGCGGCGTGGTAGCTCTGCTGGAGGACCGCGGAAACCCCGGTGAGCGCACCGCCAAACCCGTACTGGTTCTGCGCGCGCAATGATTGGTGCTGCGCGAGCAATGACTGGTGCTGCGCGGGCCATGATGAGTTCAGGTGGCTCCATCGATTGGTCCAGGGGCTGCCATGCTGCCGGGGGTCACAAGAGTTGAGGAACGTGAAGGAGCGCGTTGATGCTGTGGGGATATGACGGATGGTTCTGGGCCTCCGTGCTGCTGGGCACGCTGTCTTTCCTGGTGTGTGTTTTTCAGGCGCTGCGTGGTCGTGCCCCCAGCGATCTCACCCAAGGCTCCGTGTTGCTACAGGAAGTGTTCCTGTTGGTCTACGGGCTGGGCTCCATCGTGATGTTGTTCGTGGGGCCGGAGGCCGCCGGCAGTGTCCTGGAGTACTGGGGCTACCTGCTCACAGCGTTGATCATCCCGGCTGGCACCTTCATCTGGTCACTGGTGGAGCGCTCCAGTTGGTCCAATTGGGTGCTGGCCGCCACCGGACCCACCATCATCGTGATGGTCTACCGCATGAACTTCATCTGGTACTACCAATGAGTTCTGCGCACTTTGAGCCGTCATCAGAAGCTGAAGGCGGCTCAAACTGCGCAGAACTCCCACCCGCCAACCCTGACCGGAGAATCCTGACGTGAGTCACGACCCCACCACTTCCACTCCCAGTGCCCGCGGGGGAGTCCTGCAGCGCCGCTTTGGTCCCAAGGAGCAGCAGACGCGTCCGCATGATGCCAAGAACTCGGGTTTCGGCCGCGTGATCATCGTGATTTACGGGATCTTTGCCCTCTCCGCCGGGGTGCGTGCTGCCTACCAGATTGGTACGCAGTTCGACGTCGCTCCGCTGGCCTACCTACTGTCCCTGTTTGCGGCCGTGGTCTACGTCCTGGCGGCGGTGGCACTGACTCGCACGGGTGCCCTCTGGCACCGGGTGGCCACGGTGGCGGTGTTGATCGAACTGGTGGGGGTCATCGGAATCGGAACCTGGACCTACGTGGCCCCGGACCTGTTTGCGGATGACACCGTGTGGTCCCACTTTGGCCAGGGCTACGGTTTTGTGCCGCTGGTACTGCCGTTCATCGGCCTGTGGTGGTTGTGGAAGACCCGCCCGGCCGCCAACCGCCGCACCGTCAAGGAGCACGCATGACAGACCTGCCGCAGCAGCCACCCACCCTCACGGACGGGGTGGTCACCCTGACCCAGATGTCCGAGTCGGACGTGGAGCAGCTGGTCGTCAACTGCCAGGACCCGGCAGCAGTGCGTTGGACCACGGTGCCTGATCCTTATGACGCCGACGCCGCCCGCTGGTACCTTCTGGAACACGCACCCGAAGCCTGGCGTGCGGGTACAGCTTTCAACTGGGCCGTTCACGACACCGACGGCTACCTGCTGGGCACGGTGGAGCTCGGCCGGATCCGCGGCACCAGCGCTGACATCGGATTGAACTTTGGGCCGCACGCACGTGGCACCGGCGCGGCCCTGGCGGCCTGTCGGCTGATGATGGACTACGCGTTCAACATCTTGGGATTCACCCACCTGCACTGGATCGCCTTCGACGGCAACTGGGCCTCCGTGAAGCTCTCCTGGAAACTCGGCTTTGGCCAGCCCGTGTTCATCCCCGGATACCTGGAACAGCGCGGGGAGATCCGGGACTGCTGGTTGGCCACCATCCGGGCCACCGACTCCCGGGAGCTGGCCTACGAATGGCGCGTTCCGGCGTCGTCATGACGTAAGGGCTGCAGCAGGTCACTGACTCGGCGGGGCAGTGGTGAACCCGCTAATCTGAGTGCAGCAAACAGACCGTCACCAAACCCGCTGTCCCACCAGAACCCGCCCACAAGGAGCACTGTGCACCGCTACCACTCCCTCACCGAGGTCCCTGAGGACTTTGGGCCGTCTGTGGTGACCGTTGGCAATTTCGACGGCGTTCACCGTGGTCACCAAGAGGTCCTGAAAAAGCTGGTGGAGATGGCGCGTGAGCAGCAGCGCCAGGCGGTGGTGCTGACCTTTGACCCGCACCCGGCTGAGGTGCACCGGCCTGAGACCCACCGCGGGAAGATCATGGGCACCCGGGACAAGCTGGATGCCATGGAGGCGCTGGGGCTGGATGCGGTGCTGGTCCAGCATTACAACCTGGATTTTGCGGGGCAGTCACCGGAGCAGTTCGTGACCGACTTCCTGCGCGCCGGTCTGCATGCCGAGTGTGTGGTGGTGGGGGCGGACACCCGGTTCGGACACGAAAATTCCGGGGATGTGGACGTGCTGCGCAGCCTGGGTGAGCAGCAGGGCTTTGACGTGGTGGTGGTGGAGGATCTTGAGGGCGAGTTGGTGGGGGAGGACTCGGACCGTCGAATCTCCTCCACATGGATCCGCGAACTGCTCTCCCGCGGTGAGGTGGCTGAATCCGCTGCCATGCTGGGCCGGCCGCACAGAGTGCGGGGCACTGTGGTTCATGGTGCCGCCCGCGGCCGCGAACTGGGTTTCCCCACAGCCAACCTGGACTCAGAGGCGGACGGCTACGTTCCTGACGACGGCGTGTACGCCGGCTGGCTGCACGATGCCACGGATCGGCGGTGGCCCGTGGCCGTCTCCGTGGGATCCAACCCCACGTTCGAGGGCGTTTCCCGCGTTGTGGAGGCGCACGTGATCGACCGCCCCGTGGAGCGCGTGGAGGATTTTGACCTCTATGGGCAGGAAGTGGTGGTTGAGTTCGTTCAGCGGCTGCGCGGCATGGTGGCCTATGAGGGCGTGGAGAAGCTGATCGAACAAATGACCAAGGACGTGGAGCAGACCCGCCAGATCCTCAAGGCATCCTGACGCACCTGCTCGGACTCGCATTTACGACGGCGGCGCACCGGTTGCTCGGT
>NZ_JROX01000268.1:0-1835 GCF_000800955.1 Kocuria sp. ZOR0020 | reverse complement strand
CGGAAGCTAGCGACCAAGAGTGGAAACCTAACCGTAGGGCAGGTCAGGATGTCACCCATTTGGGCGGCAGTCCCGATGCCTTCACACAGGAATGTTGTTGGCTGGCGCTTCAGTTCGTCTGTACAACAGGCCCGTTCACGACCTGTCACGGACGCCAGAGGTTATACGGCGAAACGAAATTCAACCACGTTCCGTAGCCGAGTAACCCTTGGTCACAGCGACTCGCGCAGCAGCAAAGGCACCCCGCTCATGGAGCGCCATCATGCGCCCCTTCTGGATAGGAGGGCGACCAGAGGGGCACGAGGAGGACCGAGGGAATGGCATCGAGCCCGCCGCCGGGACTGCACCCGGCGTTGTCGACGCACCAGGGGTTCGCGCTGCTGGAGGAGGCCGGGGCAGTGCGCAACCTCCTGCGCGACTCCGTGGAGGCAATCCGAACCCTTCGCTTTGTCTCGCTGCACGGCGATGGCGTGTTTATGCTGGGCAGCATCGGCGTGGAGAAGGCCATGAAGGTCATGCTCGGCTGCAACGAGATCGAGGCTTCGGGCTCCTGGCCCTCCAAGGCGACCTTGAGGTACGACTGGGGTCATGACATCCAGAAGATGAGTCAGCTGCTCAACACGGCGATTGAACTGCTCAACACGGCGATTGAACGCGGCCAGGCGCGATCCACCCACACCGGGTATGCCGAGACTCTCGCTGATCGGATCAGCGGGAGCACCACACTCCCGCTTCTCTTCGCGACGTTCGCTCGGTACGGGAAGTCGGGGCGCTTCCACCACCTAGGCATCCTCGCGACCAACGAGCCTGGCTCGGATGAGTCGCCATCTGAGTACTGGGAGCAAGTCGAGTTCCACGTTAGGAGCACAGAGCCCGAGCTCGCCGAAGTCCCCTACGGAGACAACCAAGCGCTGGACGAGTACGAGGTCCGACTTCGGGACCGCATCGCGGACGAGCTGGAGGCCTGGTGGTACTGCGTCCACCGCCTCGGCGTCCAGGGCTGCTTCGGCGACCTGGGCAGGAAGATCGGCTGGGAGATTTGGGAGCCAGGGCGTCCCGAACCGCCGATCGTGAGGAACTAGCCCAACGTCACGTCCACCGGGTAATCGCAGACGACTGCCAGTAGCAAGCCGAGTCGACGTCGGGCTTCCCTCGCGTGTGGCGCTTCATATACTGGCCGTATGGAAAAGGTGCCCGAGCATCCACTCGACGATGATGCGATGGCCGTCGCCGAGTCCGAGCACGACTTCACCCTCGGCTCCCTCGACTTCGAAGCACTATCGCCCACGGACTTCGAAGAGTTCTGCTTCGACCTCTTGGCCGAGAGTGGCTTTTCCAATGTGGATTGGAGAAAGGGGACCCCGCTCGCTGCGTCGCCGTCCGACCGTGGTCGAGATATCGTCGCCCGCCGGTCTATGAGGGACGTTGACGGGCACGAGTACGAGGAGCGCTGGTTCGTCGATTGCAAGCACTACAAGCGCGGCGTTCCTCCGGAAGCGCTTCAGGGGGCAATCGCCTGGGCCAGCGCTGAGCGCCCGTCAGCGCTCCTCTTCATTGCATCCGGCTATCTAACCAACGGGGCTAAGGATTGGATCGCGGACTATCAACGCTCCAACAATCCGCCCTTCAGGATCCGCATCTGGGAGAAGCCACAGCTCCTTCGGCTCGTTGAGCAGAATCTAGATCTAGCGTTCAAGCACGATGTTGGGACAAGCACGCTGCGACGGGTGTCAGAGATCCTAGAGGTTGAGTCAGCGCTCATGGATCGACTCTGGTACGGACGTAAACCGGCTCATCGCAAATGAGAGTGTAGAAGCGGTCTGAACCCTCCCGTG
>NZ_JROX01000267.1:0-1199 GCF_000800955.1 Kocuria sp. ZOR0020 | reverse complement strand
CTGGAAGCGGCCACACCCGGACGCTCGGTAGTTGGGACAGGCTCCGCCACAGGCACACTGACGACGACGCAGCGGGGACGGCCGTGCCTTAGAAATCCATGGAAGAGCTCTGGTCCACCACGGGCTGCAAGCGTCGAATGTGGATCCGGCGCGCCAAGCGGATCACCGGGCGGATCAGCATCATCACGGACCCAAGAATGAACAGCCATGTACCGTCCAGTTGCATGGTTGAGCTGAGAAAGAAGAAACTGCCCACCAGGAACAGCAGTCCAATGAAAATGTCGTTCGCGATCGACAGCACCTCGTAGCGTTGTCGAATCACCAGCTCCTCACGCCCGATGTGAAGAGTCATCACGTTGCCAGTGTTGTCAGACATGCCCCGTCCCTGAGATTGGTTGATGCCTCAGCCTATCGAGTGCATCTGGCCATCCAGCGGGGCTCAGTGCGCCGGAACCGTCTACAGAATCTGGTCCTGAATGAGCTCAGGGTCATAACAAACCAGAGCATCGTTCTCCAGCAGACGTTCCGTGCCGGTGATCAGGCCAGTCCTTTTGTCCCTGAAGTCACGCACCACAACATTGTGTCGGCGCACCTGTGATGCCCCTGATTCTGAGTCCCGCATCCGGTAGAAGTACCCCGATTCCTCCCTGACGTGATACTTCAACGGCAACGGTTGATCGGAACGCAGCTGGCCGCGCCGGTATTCGCCATCCACACGCACCCGGAACTGAAACGTCTGATCCGTGTCGTTACGGACCCTGTAATCCAGGAAATTCCAGACGATCGAAGTCCCCGTGCCAAAGGGGATCTGGCGTTTGAAGTCCGGGGAAAGGTCGAGCCCACTGTGGTGGTGATGTTCCGTGATGGTCAACGGGGAGTGCAACGTCATCCAATGCAACAGATTGGTGAACTGACACAACCCGCCACCCACCCCCTCAGCGGCATGGTCACCCTCCACCGTCAATCCCACCTGGTAACCCTTGGCAACGGTCGGTTCACCCACGTTGCGCCAGAAGGAGAAGCTCTGGCCGGGCCGGATCACCACGCCATCCACCAACGGTGCGGCAATGGCAAGTGACTTGGCCTTGCCTTCTTGGAGTTCCGGCTGAGTATTGCCAAGACGGCGTCTGATCAGGGAGTTGTGGGCGTAAATCGGCCCTTCACAGATGAGCATGGGTAGGGGTCTTGCGCCACGGCCG
>NZ_JROX01000266.1:0-1319 GCF_000800955.1 Kocuria sp. ZOR0020 | reverse complement strand
CCGGTATTCCTCCTTGACGTACTGGGACTCGCCGCCGGCCACCCAGGTCACGGGCCCGTCAAACGTGGAGTCGAACTCGGGGAACCCACCAATGGTGTCAAGGCTGCTGTAGAGCAAGTCCAGATTGGGCTGCCAACCGAACTGACCGTCCTTGTGACGCAGGTTCTGCATCAGGAACCCACGGACGGTGGGATGCGGAATGGGCTCGGACAACTGTTCATCCACCTCACCACGGTTGGCCACCGCCGTGAGGTCCACGGAACGCAGGCTGCCCAGCAGATGCGGGAACTCTCCCCCGCTGTTCCAGCTCTGGACCGGTGCAATGTCCACCACCATCAATTTTTCAATGAGCTCCGGCCGGGTCAACGCCATGGTCATGGCCACTTTGCCGCCCATGGAATGTCCCACCAGGTGGTACGGCTGCTCCCCCAATTCAGCCTCCACCGCTGCTGAAACCTGCTCTGCCATCTCCCGGTAGTCAATGGTTTCCGTCCACGCGGACGCGCCGTGGTTGGGCAGATCCACCAGGAGCACCGTGCATTCCGTGCTGATTTCCTTGGCAAACCGGGAGAAGTTCTTTCCGCGGCCCATCAGCCCATGCAGGAACACCAGATTCTTGGGCCCATCCCCCACACGCTGGATCTGAACTCCGTGGTCTGCACCCGTGCCCTGTGACGTCATACCCATCAGGCTATCGTCAGGCACCGACACCGATCACGACGACGCAGCGCCCCACCGTGCGGTGGACCTACGGCTGGGCGAACCACTGTGTGATCGCATCAAACGTCACTTCGGGTGCTTCCAGGTGGGGAAAATGCCCCACGCCGGGAAGAACACGCATGTGGGCGCCAGACAACGTGCTGCGCCGGCCAGTCAACATGCTGTGACGCCCCGGCAAGAGGTGTGGTGGCACAGCGGCGTCGTTTTCACCCATCAGACACAGCGTGGACTCTCGTGCAACGGCGCTGCCAGGCTCGGCACTCGCCAGGTCCAGGAGACCCAGGGGGCCACTGCCTGAAGACCGGAAAGTGGCGGCGATCCGTTCCATGTGCTCAGTCTGAGGCCGGTAACCCGGCGACCATCTGTCCCACAGGGCGGTGATGGCTTGCGCGTCCGAACCCAGGATGCGTCGTCTCCCCCAGGACCCCATGCGCGGCAGCAAAACATGGCGCATGGACCACGCCACCCGCGGATCGCGGCGCATCAGATGCTGAACCACGTCAGGCCCGGCCGCCCCCAGAGCGACCACCTTGTGGGCTTTCATGCCGCGGCCCAATGCCTGATGCACCACCCAAGCGCCCTCACCATGACCGATCAGC
>NZ_JROX01000265.1:0-463 GCF_000800955.1 Kocuria sp. ZOR0020 | reverse complement strand
GATCGCCTCCGTCGGACCGTTGCTGGTGCCGGGGCGGTCGAAGAACGCCAGCACGTCGGCGGCGCGTTTGGTTGGTCAGCGTTCGGCCGAGCTTGGCCAGGTCGGGCAAGGCTTCAGGCACCTTTTTGCTCAGCGCGGTGATGAGCTTGTCCATCATTGCTTTGGCCTTCACCCGGTCGGGTTCTCGGTCGGCGGTGACCATGGCCTGGTAGATCTCCCAGGTCGCTTCGACCGCGGCGTGCTTCTCGTGGGCGAAGAGGACGCTGAGGTGTTCTTTTTGGCGGTCGGTCAGCAGGCTCATCCCGGTGTGGAGGGTGCGGCGCGCCTTGTAGAGCGGGCCGTCCTTGCGGTCTCTGCGCTGGTGGAGCTGTTGCTGGACGCGTCGTCGGCAGTCGTTCAGAGCGTCTCCGGCCAGGCGAACGACGTGGAAGGGATCCATCAGCGCTACCGCGCCCGGTAGGGC
>NZ_JROX01000027.1:0-13091 GCF_000800955.1 Kocuria sp. ZOR0020 | reverse complement strand
CCACGGGCTCCTGATGGGCGTCCGGAAGTTCGGATATCGGCGGCTGCGGAGCAGGAGTTCGGGTGGCGGTGCTCATGCCTGAGCCTCCTTGACTGCGGTGGCCTTCTGGGCGGGCTTGTCGGTGCTGATGTTCTTCTTGGCCGGTTTGGACCCGGACTTCTTGCGGCGTGCAGCGGAGAACAGGGGGGGCAGTGCAATGAACAACACGATCAATGACTGCACCACCAGCACGATGTCCACATTGGTTCCGGTCATGGTCTGCATGGTCACGGCACCGGCACGGAATCCGCCGTAGAGCAGACCCGCCAGGAAGGTGCCCAGCGGGGTGGAACGGCCCAACAGCGCCACCGTGATGGCATCAAAGCCGAACGACGCCGCCACACCGGCTGACAGGGAACCCTCCGTTCCGGAGATCTGGGCAACGCCTGCCAGCCCCGCCAAGGCGCCTGCCATGACCATGACCACCACAAAACCCTTGGTCACGTTGATACCGGCGGTTCTGGCTGCACGAGGGTTGGAGCCGACCGCGCGGATCTCAAACCCGATGGTGGAGCGATTCAGCATCCACCACATGAACACCGTGGCGGCAACGGCCAGCACAAAACCCCAGTGCAACCGGAACGGAGCACCCAACAGCAACGGGAACTGGGCCGAGTCCGCCACCGGGGGGCTCACGGGGTTGGTGGAGCCTTCACGCAGGAAGTCCGGACGCGTCAACAGGTAGGCCACCAGGTTGGCGGCAATGTAGTTGAGCATGATGGTCAGAATGACCTCATGGGCGCCGGTGCGTGCCTTGAGCAGACCCACGATGCCGCCCCAGATGCCGCCGCCGATGGCACCGGCCAGGATCACCAGCAACAGGTGGATCGGCAGCGGCAAGGACCAGGTGAAACCCACATAGGCGGCCATGGCCGCGCCGATCAGGATCTGACCCTGGGCGCCGATGTTGAACAAGCCCGCGCGGAAGGCGATGGCCACACCCAAACCGGCCAGAATCAACGGCGTGGCCACGGTCAGGGTTTCCGTCAGCGGATAGATCTGACGGGTGAAGGTGTCCGCATTGGGGTTGAACACCGCACCGTAGAACATGGCCTGGTAGGCGGAGGAGGCCGCGTTCCAAGCCGCGGAAAGCAAGTCCGTGGGCCGGCTGAAGAAGTAGCTGGCAGATCGGATCACCCGATCATCGGTGGCGGCAATCAGCACACCACCCAGGAACAGGGCCGCGATGATGGCCAGCACGGGCTGCAGTGCGGAACCAATCCACTTGGGTCCGCTGGTCTCCAGGTCCTCGGCCGCGTTGACGGTGGGAGTGTTGGTGGTGGGTGTGGTCATGCCTGTTCTTCCCAGGGAGTGCTCGGGACGCTCGTGGCGTCGGTGTCAGTGCCGTGGGCCTCAGCTTCAGTGGCACCTGCCATCATCTGACCCAGAACCTCACGCGGTGTGTCTGGGCCCACGATGCCCATGAGGCGTCCCTGGAAGAACACGGCAATGCGGTCGGCCAGGGCATAGACCTCGTCCAACTCGGTGGACACGATGATCACTGGTACCCCGTTGTCCCGTTCGGCCACAATCCGTTGGTGGATGAACTCAATGGATCCCACGTCCACACCGCGGGTGGGCTGGGAGGCAACAAACAACTTCAGAGGTCGGGAGAGCTCCCGGGCAATCACGATCTTCTGCTGATTGCCACCGGACAGTGTTGAGGCAGCCGACTGGGGGGAACCGGTGCGGATGTCGAATTCCTGGATCCGGTGATCGGCATTGCTCGCAATGGCCCTGCGCTTCAGGGATGGCCCGGAGCGGAAGCGGGAGTCCTTGTAGAGATCCAGCACCAGGTTCTCCGCCACGGAGAAGGCACCCACCAGCCCGTCATGGGAGCGGTCCTCGGGCACAAAACCCACCCCGGCGTCCAACACCTGGCGCACCGACCGGCCCACCAGTTCGCGGCCTTCCAGCTGGATGGAGCCCGAGGACTTCCGCAGCCCCAGCAACGCCTCCACGAACTCCACCTGGCCGTTGCCCTGCACACCGGCGATGGCCAGGATCTCTCCTTGGGCCACGGACAGGGAGAGGTCATCCAGCAGGGTCACGCCGTTGTCCCCCACCACGGTGAGGTCACGAACCACCAGGGTTTCCTGGACAACGTGTGCAGGTTCCTTGTCCACGGACAGGGAGACCTCACGGCCCACCATCATGGCCGCAAGCTCTGAGGTGGAGGCCTCCGGGGAGACCGATCCCACCACCTCACCGCGCCGGATGACGGTGATGACATCCGAAACTTCACGGACCTCACGCAGTTTGTGGGAGATGAACACAATGGAGGTGCCATCCGCCTTGAGCTGACGCATGATCGCCAGCAACTCATCCGTTTCCCTGGGCGTGAGCACGGCGGTGGGTTCATCCAGAATCAGCAGCTCGGCATCCCGGACCAACGCCTTGATGATCTCCACGCGCTGCTGCACGCCCACGGGTAGGTCCTCAACCACTGCGTCCGGGTCCACGGCAAACCCGTATTGGTCGGAGATCTCACGGATCTTGCGGCGTGTGGTCTCCAGGTCCAGGCTGGCACCCTTGCGGGATTCGGAGCCCAATGCCACGTTCTCCGCCACGGTGAACACAGGCACCAACATGAAGTGCTGGTGCACCATGCCGATGCCCTGGTCCAAGGCATCGGAGGGGCCAGTGAATTCCACGGGCTGCCCGTTGACCAGGATCTCACCGGAGGTCGGACGGTACAGACCGTAGAGCACATTCATCAGCGTGGACTTGCCCGCGCCGTTTTCACCGAGCAGACAGTGAATCTGTCCCGGTTCCACGGTCAGGGAGACGTCCCGGTTCGCGGCGAAGGACCCGAATTTCTTCGTGATGCCTCGCAGTTCGAGCTTCATGGATCTTTGATTCCTTGTGGCTGCTGCAACGTCCGGGCCGATCGACCGGACGAACATGGATGGTACGCGCCCGCCGTCGCACCGGATGACCGGCGCACACGGCGGGCGCGTACGTGTTTTTCACAGGGGTTGGGCCTGGATCACTCCGGGGAGTTCTCCGACTCCACGGTGATCTCACCGTCAATGATCTGCTGGCGCAGTTCATCCACCTTGTCGGCGGTTTCCTGCCCCACGCGCTCCTCCTGGTCGTGGAACGGGGCAATGCCAACACCCTCGTTCTCCAGGGTTCCCACGTAGGGGGTGCTGTCAAAGTTGCCCTCGGACGCGGTGGTCACCACGTCCTCCACGGAGGTGGACAGTTCCTTGAGCACAGAGGTCAGCTGATATTGCTTCTGGTCATCGGAGAGGGTTTCGTAACCATCGGCGTCAACCCACACAAAGGTGACTTCATCTTCGCGTCCGCCACCGTTGGCCTCGACGACGGCGTCCGGGGTGCCCGTTGCGGCCTGGCCTGCCACCGGCATGATCACGTCAGCGCCTTCGTTGATGAAGTTCTGGGTGGTGGTCTTGGCGGCAGCGGTGTCACTGAACGAGTTGATGAACGTGCCGTTCTGGCCGTCCTTGTCCCAACCGAGCAGCTCGACGTCGTCGTCGTTCTCCTGGTTGTAATAGTCCACGCCGTCGGCAAAGCCGTCCATGAAAACAGTCACGGTGGGGATGTCCATGCCGCCGTAGGTGGCCACGGTGCCGGACTCGGACGCGGAAGCGGCCACGTAACCGGCCAGGAAGGCTGCTTCTGCGGTGTTGTAGGTGATGGGCTTGACGTTGTCCAGGTCAATGGAGTTGTCATCCACGATCGCAAAGTGCATATCCGGGTTGGCCTCAGCAACCTCCTTGGTGGCATCTGCCAGCAGGAAGCCCACGGAGACCGTGAGGTCACAACCGTTCTGCACCATGGAGTTCAAGTTGGGGGTGAAGTCCGTTTCAGCCTGGGACTCGGCCTGTTGAACGTTGATGCCCAGGTTGTCCTCGGCTGCCTTCAGACCCGCGTAAGAGTTCTGGTTGAAGGAGCGGTCCTGGAAGCCGCCCTCGTCGGAGACGATGCAGCCGGTGAAGTCAGAGGCATCCGTGCTGCCGCCGTTGTCATCAGGAGCTTCACCGCAGGCTGCCAGAGCCAGTGCGGAAAGCCCCAGAACGGTGGAGGTCTTCATGGTGCGGGAACGGAAGGTCATGTTTCCTCCGGTGGAGAGTGCCCACGTCCGGTCACAATCATGCCCGGAGGAGTCGAGCAGAGCGCACCGGGGACGCGGGAGCGTTACGGGTGGTGGCGCTTAGTGTACTCGCGAGTATGTCCAGGATGTTGCATAGGACACAAACAGCTTCTGCGCGTGACGGTCACTCGCAATGGCGCGAAGGTCGCCGTGTCTGGATCGGCTGGTGTCCACGGATTTCAGTCCATCGCGGCTGTGATGCGTCGAATGAACTCATTGGCCCAGATCACTGCTTCTTCCACATCCGGTATGACATCAAGGCCATGTGCGGCTTCAACGTAAAGCGTGGCCCATTGGGTACCGGCAGTGATGACTGGTGGCCACGCCTGCTGGCGGCGGTAATCGAAAAGCCGGGCACATGTCGCAGCCACCTGCGCGAGATCGATGTCTTCACTCTCACCGAGGAGCTGGAGGTCGACCAAATCGCGCGCCCGCTCACTCCCCGCACCGGAGACGGCATGAAGTTTCTGCGCGATCTGACGATCGGCTCGCATCACCGCTACGGGCCTAGGCGCTGTGAGCCCCACCTCGGTGAAGAGTTCGATCAGGTCGGCGGAAGGTCGGTACGCAGGTTTGTCGGCGTCCCCGATCTCGTTGTGACCCAGCTCGAAGTTCACTGTGCACCATGGCCTACCGCGATAGTTGAGCTTCACCTCGAAGGGCTGCATCACATACGCCGTGGGCACGGCAGACGGGCGAGGCGCGGCCTTCTGGATCAGCCGCCCGGTGAAGCCCGCCCACCCGGCAGACAGCGACTCCTCGAAGTCGCTGCGAAATGCACTCAGGGGCTGAACTCGTGCGGCGTCGAGATCTCGTGTGAACCGCGTGCCGCGACCGTAGCGAAGTGCCATGGCGCTGCCACCCTTGATCGCACCGTCAGGCAGCATCTGGCCGAGCACCACCAAAGCCATCCCGATCCGGCGACGCAGGGCCAGACCATCGTCACCTTCCAGGTTGCGGATGCGCCGCTCCAGAGAGCGCACACTGGTCGGCGCACCGATGTAACTCATGATTGCAGTCCTCTTCTCACCCGGTGCCGCTCGGCACTGGTCAGCAACCCCTGGCTGTGGGCCTGCTTGGCGGCATCCAGCAGACGCTCAGTCTCGATGCGGCCACGGCACTCGAGGATTGCATCAGCGACCGGCTGCGCCGCCAAACCCTCGTAGAGGGTCGTAGGAGCCTCATCCCTCACCCGAACCAGCTCCATGAACGGCGGCAACCTCGGGCGGGCGCGGCGAGGAACAGCTACTTTGACTCGCCTGGGGTTTACGTCAGCAAGACCGAACAGCGCCAGCACCGACTCGCCGTGAAGGTACGCGCCCTCACCAGCGCGCAGCAACGCCTCAGCGAACTGATCGTACGGCGATGGCGGAATGTCTGGCACACGATAGAGCCCGTACGCCACGCTCTGGAGACCACCACGTGCAGCAAGCTTGGGGAGTTCGACAGTCGGCACCCCAGCCTCAGCCGCCGCCCTCGTCGTGACATACCCGTAGTGATCTAGCGCGATCTCACGCACGACATCCCGGTACTTGACACCAACAGCCATGTCACAACTCTACTGAAAACAGTATAGTTGTGACAACGCTTGCAGGGTATCAGTGGACGCCACTACCCGAAGTCGAGAACTTCGGACGCCGCGTGCTTCAACCCACCAATTTCGCCACGATCCGTTCATTGAACTTCTTGGTGAAAAATTCGATCAACGGCCCGTTGAAGAACGCGGTGATCACGGTGGCAAGCCCCACCGGTCCACCCAAGATCGCGGCGATGATGACCACCACGATGTCCTGGACCCAGCGAACGTAGCGGTAGGCCCAGTTCTTGCGTTCCACCACGATCGGGGCAATGGCGTCATAGGGAGACGTACCCGACCCCGCACAGATGTATGCGCTCACGCCAAAATCGAAGATCACCAGCGCAACGGCCAGGTAAGCCGCCTGCATCAACAGCGTGTCCGCGGCGGGAAGCACAGCGGAGAACAGCGTGCTGAACCCGGAGATCAGGAAGCCCACCAGCACCATGTTGATGATGGTTCCCAACCCGATCATGTGCCGGCCGGTGAAGAACACCACGGCCAACAGCAACAGGTTCACCACCAACTGCACCGGCCCCAGGTCAAAGCCCAGCCGATCAGCCAGGCCTTGGTTCATGGCGGTGAACGGGTCAACACCTACGCCACCAACCAACATCAGTGCTGCACCCGCGCCCAGCAGAATCACACCGAACAAGGCGTAGAGCGGACGAACCACCCGTTCCCGCGTGGTCGGATCCCCGCTCTGATCTGTTTCAGTCATCTGCCGTCACCTTGTGCGTCGTGGACGCGAACCGCCCACGGATCGCGTGCGTACGCCATACGGACGCAGCGGAACCCACAACGTCAGGACTGGCCAGCCAATTCCCTGGCCCGCAGCATCACGGCACGCAACGCGGTGTTGGTCATCACCTGGACCCCGCAGCCGATGGCTTCTTCATCGGCAATGTAATCGGCCTGGTGGAGGTCAAAAGTGCGCCCACCCGGTGTCCGGGTGCCCAGACGCATCATGGAACCGGGCACTTCCTGGAGGTACCAGGCAAAGTCCTCCCCGCCCATGGACTGCTCCACCAATAACACGGCGTCCTCGCCCAGCTCGTCCCGGGCGGCGTTTTCCAGCAGGGTGGTCTCGTCCTCGCCGTTGACCACGGGCGGCACACCCCGAATGTGTTCCACCTCCACGTTGACCTTGTACGGGGAGGCCACCTGGCCCACCACTTCATCCAGCAGCGCCCCGGAGCGATGCCAGGCATCGGCGTCCAGACAACGCATGGTTCCAGCCAGCGTTCCCTGCGACGGGATGGCATTGGGTGCGATGCCTGCGTTGATCTCCCCCCACACCACGGAGACCCCGGAGCGCACATCCACTCGCCGTGACATCACCGCAGGCACGTTGATGGCGATCTGGGCCATGGCGAACACCAGGTCCTGAGTCAGATGCGGACGGGAGGTGTGCCCGCCGTCGCCGGAGACGTGGACCCGAACGGTGTCCGATGCGGAGGTGATGGCACCAATGCGGGTCCCCACGTGCCCCACGTCCACCTTGGGCTCACAGTGCAGGGCGAACATCCGGGGCACACCCTCCAGAACACCTTGTTCGATCACACGCAGGGCGCCGCCGGGCAGCTTTTCCTCGGCCGGCTGGAACAACACCCGAACCCGCCCGGCCAATGGCGAGGAGTGGTTCAGATCGGCCAGCACCTTGGCCACACCCAGCATCACGGTGGTGTGGACGTCATGCCCGCAGGAGTGCGCCACGCCGTCGTTGACAGAGGAGAACGCCAGACCCGTGGCCTCCTGAATGGGCAGCGCATCAATGTCCGCGCGCAGCCCCACGGCAATAGGCCCGTGACCGATGTCCACGTAGCATCCGGTGCCCTTGAGCCGTACCGGGTTCAGGCCCGCCGCTTCCAGCGCCTCCACAATCCGGTCCGTGGTCCGGAACTCCTGGTAGGACAGCTCCGGGTGCTGGTGGATGTCACGCCGGAAACTGATCAGTTCCGGCAGCCAGCGGCTCAGGAACGGGCCGACGGAGGGCACCTGGCCGGCGTCACCGGACCAGGCTCCGGACTCGTGGCGCGGATCGGACATAACGGAAGGCGTGGATTGGGGCATTGCCTCAGAATACGCCGCGACCCGCACCTGCTGGTGCGGGTCGCGTGGTGCTCTCAGCCGAACGAGCGGCTGATCACAGGACGTCGGTGTCCCCGGAGGCCTTCAGCGAGTTCACGGTGTCCTTCACACTCTGCGCGTGCTCGCGCGTGGTCACCAGAAGAGCATCCGGGGTGTCGACGACGACGATGTCCTCCACCCCGATCAAAGCCACCACTCGGCCGGTGTCCGAGACCACGATGCCTGAGGAGTTGTCCACCAGCACACGGGTGTTCTCCCCCAGCACGGCCACGTCATCCGACTCCCCCACATGGTTGAGCCGGGACATGGCAGCAAAGTCTCCGACGTCGTCCCAGTTGAAGGTACCCGGAACCACCGCGACGTCACCGGCTGCAGCAGCGGGCTCGGCCACGGCGTAGTCAATCGCGGTCTTGGGAAGGGTTTCCCACACGCGGGACATGACCTGGTCCTGGCGCACGGTGCCCCAGGCATCGGCGATGGCCTGCAGACCCTTGAACAGCTCGGGCTCATTGGCTTCCAGGTGCTGCAGCATCAAAGCTGCCGGCGCCACGAACATGCCTGCGTTCCACAGGTAGTCACCGCTGGCCACGTAGGCGCGGGCGGTGTCCTCATCCGGCTTCTCCACGAACTGCTCCACACCGCGCACGGAAGGGGCGCCGTCGATCCCCAAGTCCTGACCGGCCTTGATGTAACCGAACCCGGTGGACGGGGAAGCCGGCTGAATGCCGATGGTCACGATCTTGCCGGTGCGGGCCGCATTCACGGCTTCCACCACGGCATCCTGGAACGCACCGGCCGGCTCGATCACGTGGTCGGCGGCGAACGAGCCCACCACGCAGCCGGGGTCGCGACGCTCCAGCAGCATGCAGGCCAACCCGATGGCGGCCGCGGAGTCACGCGGTGAAGGTTCCAGCACCAGGTCCTTGGCGGAGAGTTCCGGCAGTTGCTGGCTGACCGCACCCGCGTGACCGCGGCCGGTCACCACCATCACGGGATCCGTGGTCAACGGAGCCAGACGCTCGTAGGTGGCACGCAGCAAAGATGATCCGGAGCCGGTGAGATCCAGCAGGAACTTGGGCGCATCCGCGCGGGACAGCGGCCACAAGCGGGAACCGACGCCACCGGCGGGAATGAACGGGTGGAAATGCTCAAGAGGTTGGGTCACGCTCGGATCCTAACCCGGCCACCACACCAGGGGCGCGGTGAGCGAGATACTTGTCACATCAACATGACCGCTGCATGACGCTGACACCCTGTCTCCAAGTGGCACTTTGACGCCCGTCAGGCTGGTAAGGTGGCCCCGAGTTCGCTGGAGAATCTTGAGGTGAGCCCCAGGCTCCTCCAAGGGTGCAGCACGCATACACACATCAGAGGCGAGCCCAAGCACCCGCAGGTGATACAGGGAGGTATCAAACGTGGCAGCGACAACCACGGAGACCCAGTCTGGGCCAAAATCCGGCACGCTCTATCGGGGCGAATACGGCATGTGGTCCTGGGTTGCACACCGCATCAGCGGTGTGGGCATTTTCTTCTTCCTTCTGGTCCACGTTGCAGACACCGCCATGGTGCGCGTTGACCCGGAGGCTTACAACGCCGTCATGGAGACGTACAAGAACCCCATCATGGGTCTGGGCGAGGCCGGCCTGGTGGCGGGCATTGTCTACCACGCCTTCAACGGCATCCGAATCATCCTGATCGACTTCTGGTCCTCAGGCGCCAGGCACCAGAAGAAGCTGTTCTGGGGAGTCGTCGTGGCCTGGGTTGTGGTCATGGTGCCCTTCCTGATCCGCCACCTCTACAACATCTTCTTCCACTGATCGCTGAGGGATAACAAGCATGAGCACTCCGCTGAAGCCCCAAATTGCCGTTCCTCGCAGCAACGACCGCATTGTCAACGGCGTCAAGTACAACCGTTCCGGCTCCGGCCGCAGCAAGTTCGAGATGCTGGCCTGGCTCTACATGCGCCTGTCCGGCGTCGTCCTGCTGGTGCTGGTCTTCGGTCACCTGATCGCCAACCTGATGGTCCCTGAAGGCGGCGTCCACGCCATTGACTTCGGGTTCGTGGGCGGCAAGTGGGCCAACCCGTTCTGGCAGGTCTGGGACCTGGCCATGCTGTGGTTGGCCATGCTGCACGGTGCCAACGGCATGCGCACCATCATTGATGACTACGCCGAGCGCGACGGCGCCCGCTTCTGGCTGAAGCTGGCCCTGTTCCTGGCCACCGGGTTCATCATCCTGCTGGGCACCCTGGTCATCTTCACCTTTGAGCCCTGCCCCGCCGGTGCAGACCCCGAGCTGCTGGCTTCCTTCTGCCCGGGCGCCTGAGGCTGCACGCGGCTGAGCACAGCCGCACCACCATGCACGTGACGGATGTCAGTTGATCTCTGGCCCTTGGGCCAGGATCCTCCCGTCTAACTCTCAATAGAAAGACACGTGAAGAATGCAGGTTCACAAATACGATGTGGTCATCGTAGGAGCCGGCGGCGCAGGCATGCGTGCCGCCATTGAATCCGGTCAGCGCGCCAAGACCGCGGTGCTGACCAAGCTCTACCCCACCCGCTCCCACACGGGTGCTGCCCAGGGCGGTATGTGTGCAGCACTGGCCAACGTCGAAGAAGACAGCTGGGAATGGCACACGTTCGACACCATCAAGGGTGGCGACTACCTGGTGGACCAGGACGCCGCTGAGGTCATGGCCAAGGAAGCCATTGAGGCCGTCCTTGACCTGGAGAAGATGGGCCTTCCGTTCAACCGGACCCCCGAAGGTAAGATCGACCAGCGCCGCTTTGGTGGTCACACCCGCGATCACGGCAAGTCCCCCGTGCGCCGCGCCTGCTACGCAGCCGACCGCACGGGCCACATGATTCTGCAGACCCTGTACCAGGCCTGCATCAAGCACAACGTGGAGTTCTACAACGAGTTCTACGTCTTTGACCTGGTCCTGGTGGACACCCCTGAGGGACGCCGCCCGGCCGGTGTGGTCGCCTACGAGCTGGCCACCGGTGAGCTGCACGTATTCCAGGCCAAGTCCGTGGTCTTTGCCACCGGCGGCAACGGCAAGGTCTTCAAGACCACCTCAAACGCCCACACCCTGACCGGCGACGGCATGGCCATCGCCTTCCGCAACGGCCTGCCCCTGGAGGACATGGAGTTCGTCCAGTTCCACCCGACCGGTCTTGCCGGCCTGGGCATCCTGGTTTCGGAGGCCGCCCGCGGTGAGGGTGGCATCCTGCGAAACTCCGACGGCGAGCGGTTCATGGAGCGCTACGCCCCCACCATCAAGGACTTGGCACCGCGTGACATCGTGGCCCGGTCCATGGCCAACGAGGTTCGTGAAGGCCGTGGTTGTGGCCCCAACAAGGACTACGTGCTGCTGGACCTGACCCACCTGGAGCCGGCTCACATTGACGCCAAGCTCCCGGACATCACCGAGTTCGCTCGCACCTACCTGGGTGTGGAGCCGTACACGGAGCCCGTGCCGGTGTTCCCCACCGCGCACTACACCATGGGTGGCATCCCCACGGACATCAAGGGTGAGGTCTTCGAGGACTCAGAGAAGACCATTCCCGGCCTTTACGCCGCCGGTGAGGTGGCCTGTGTGTCCGTGCACGGCTCCAACCGTCTGGGCACCAACTCCCTGCTGGACATCAACGTGTTCGGCAAGCGTGCCGGAATCTACGCCGCTGAGTACTCACAGCAGGCCGAGTTCCTGCCGATTCCCGACGACGCCATGGCCGCCACCGAGGCACTGCTCAACAACGCGCTCTCGGCCGAGGGCTCGGAGAAGGTCGGTGCGATCCGCAAGGACCTTCAGGACACCATGGATCTGAACATGCAGGTGTTCCGCACGGAGGAGTCCATCAACAAGGCTCTCTCAGACATTGCAGCCCTGGAGGAGCGTTACAGCAACATCGCCATCCAGGACCACGGCAAGCGGTACAACCTGGACCTGCTGGAGGCCGTGGAACTGGGCTTCCTGCTGGAGCTGGCCAAGGTCATGTCCGTGGCGGCCCTGCACCGCCAGGAGTCCCGTGGCGGCCACGCCCGTGAGGACTTCCCCAAGCGTGATGACGAGAACTTCATGGTGCACTCGATGGTGTACCACGACCCCACATCGGACACGGCCGGTATCCGTCAGGAAACCAAGCCCGTCATCTTCACCCATTACGAGCCGATGGAGCGTAAGTACTGATGTCCACCGCTACCGCTGAAACGACTCAAAACAACTCCGAGGCCAGGGCCATCCCGTCCTTTGACGTCACCGTCCGGGTGCGTCGCTACAACCCTGAGGTCTCCGAGGACACCCGCTGGGACGAGTTCAAGCTGACCATGTACGGCACGGACCGTGTGCTGGACTGCTTGCACAAGATCAAGTGGGAGATCGACGGATCGTTGTCCTTCCGCCGCTCCTGCGCCCACGGCGTGTGTGGTTCGGATGCCATGCGCATCAACGGCCGCAACCGCTTGGCCTGCAAGGTGCTGCTCAAGGACTTGGACCTGTCCAAGCCTTTGATCATCGAGCCGATCAAGGGCCTGCCCTGTGAGAAGGACCTGATCGTGGACATGGAGCCCTTCTTCCAGTCCTACCGCGAGATCATGCCGTTCCTGGTGAACGTGGACAACGAGCCCGAGCGAGAGCGTTACCAGTCCGCTGAGGACCGTGCCCGCTTTGATGACACCACCAAGTGCATCCTGTGCGCAGCCTGCACCTCCTCCTGCCCCGTGTTCTGGACGGATGGCCAGTACTTTGGTCCGGCAGCGATCGTGAACGCTCACCGCTTCATCTTTGACTCCCGTGACCAGGCCGGTGACATGCGTCTGGAGATCCTCAACGACAAGGAAGGTGTGTGGCGTTGCCGCACCACCTTCAACTGCACCGAGGCCTGCCCGCGTGGCATCGAGATCACCAAGGCCATCGCCGAGGTCAAGAAGGCAGCACTGTCCCGCTCCATGTGAGACGCCGCTGAGATCAGCAGCCAAGGGCCCGAACGCATCTGTGCGTTCGGGCCCTTCGCCTTTTCTCGCCCCCCGGTGCCATCCCAGGTGGACGGTGCCGACGCGCCCTACACGCGGCACGCTTTGCCCTACGCGCTACGCCTTGCGCGCTGCACGCCACACGCCGCACACGTGCTGCACCCACGCGGCGCGGCTGCCGTGTGGGCACATCGGCCCTTGTCGTGGCAGTTTGGGTGACCCGTCAACACTGAGATCCATGTTCACAAGGCGGATTCAACTGGTCGTCGCAACACCTCGATCGGGAGGTGT
>NZ_JROX01000264.1:0-701 GCF_000800955.1 Kocuria sp. ZOR0020 | reverse complement strand
TCACCAACGCACCCGTGACAAGAACCTCATGCCCCACAACACCTAGAATGGGATGAACACCTTTGACCCGGAACAACGGCTGATCAGACACAGCCGCCAGGAGGATCCAGCCCGTGAGCAGCATTACCGTGAACGTGACCGACCGCGACGGCGCCCGCACCGAGGGTGTGCAGTGGGAGGACCACGAGTCCTTGATGGAGGCGTTGACGCGCAACAAGTTCCCCATCCTGGCAACCTGCGGTGGCAACGCATCCTGCTCCACTTGCCACTGCTACTTGGGCGCCTCCGCGCAGACCGCCGGGGCCAAATCCCCGATCGGTGACGAGGAAGAAGACGTCCTGGACATGCTGGATGACACCCGCCATGAGGACTCCCGCCTGACCTGCCAGGTCGAGTGGTCGGAGGATCTGGACGGGGCAGAGGTGACCATCGCCCCCGAATGGTGATCACCCGCACTGCCCAGCGCCCGATTTTGGACGTTTGCGGCGTGTTGAAACATCCAAACTCGGACACTCGGCGGTCCCGGTTGACCGTCCCTGAACGGAGCACGAGTCGTGACCACCAGCTACCCAGCACAGACCACCCCGGCACAGCAGTCAGCCACACGAGCACAGGACCTTCTGCGTGATGACCTGACCACCCGCGCGGCCTACATCTCCGATGCCTCGATCTACCGGCGATTGCCTGCTGCCGTTGCCGAG
>NZ_JROX01000263.1:0-2237 GCF_000800955.1 Kocuria sp. ZOR0020 | reverse complement strand
CTTCGTCGGTGGCTGGTGGGTTGAGGATCTCTGGGGCTTGATCGCCGAGGTGGTGTTCCACGGCTTCCCAGTAGGGGGTGATGTCTGCGTCTGCAGGGATGGGGGTGGTGATGGTGTGCTCCCGGGATTCGGCGGACGGTTCGGGGGATGCTTCAGCCGGTGCCGGTGCCGGTGTGGGTGTGGGTGTTGGCGCGGCCATGTTCGATGTGGCCGGTGTGGGTGTGGTGTTGCGGTGTTGGGCGATGGTGGCTGGGTCGGTGTCGGCGGGGAGGTAGATGGTGGGTACCGGGGGTGTGTAGGGCACGGCTGAGGGTGGTGCTGGTTGGTTGTTGATGGTGAAGCCGGTGAATCCTTTGGGGAGGATGACGACGGGGTCGGGTTCGAAGGTCTCGATTTGTTCGGGCATTCCGAGGTGGGCGCGTAGGAAGCGGGCGGTGGCTTCCATGTGGTGTTCGAATTGTTCTTGGCCCCATCCGAATGAGTTCGGGGCACCGGAAAGCCACGGCCACGTCGCACGTTCGATCTCCAGCAACAGGTTCTGCAGGGCCGACCCAGGCATCATGGACCACATGGAGCTGTCGTCGATAGCGTGTCCGTACCCCTGTGAATACTTGCCCCGTGGGTCAGTAGCTACGTGGTAGATGGTTCGTTCTAGGTCGTATCGTGATTTGACATGAAGGTTGAATAGTTCGGCGTATCCTGTGAGGTTGAGGCGTCGTGCGCTCCATTCGAGGAATGGTGTGTATGCTGACCATCCGGGGAATGTGGGGTAGGTTTTTGTGGTTTCGCGGATGAGAAAAGCTTCACAGAGGTGGCGGAGGGTGTCGCGGTAGCCGAATACGGCGGCTAGGGTGGTTAGGTGTTCGTAAAGCTGGTCCTCTTCTTTTTGGGACAGGCGTAGTTCTTTCTTGGCTCCTTTGCGGAGGTAGTCGTGAATGAGTTTGGGTGTTTCGGGTGGTAGAGAGTCCACTGCCTGGGCGACCAGTGTGTTGTATTGGGTTGTCAGTGTATTATTGAACATGGAATGACTACTCCTTGGGGTCGGCCTCGTTGGTCATTATGTGGTCTTTAGCCTGTCACCATGTTGATTTTTTGACCGGTTCCATCTCCGCGTTTGATTGCAACGTCCCAGGAATTCTTGATTCGCTGGCCTCTGATTTGTGCGCCAACGCTTCTGTTGACGCTACGGTCCAGCCATTGCATATTTGCTTGATGGTCGACGCCTCCGAGTTGGAGGTCGGTCTTGTGGTCCAGGTCGTACTTGGCGAGCATGGCCTTGCGTTGCCGCTCGGTGGCTGCCCGGAAATCGTCAGCATTGATGCCGTCGGGCAGCCCGAGTTTGATGGCTTCTTCAGGGTCCTTGATCATGGTTTTACGGAGATTGGGGCCGCGATCGGGCTTGGTGTACTCCAGGTTGCCCTTGGCGGCCTCGTCGTCCAGGTGTTTGACTTTGGCATCGTATTGAGTCTTTTGATGCGGGGTCCACTTTTCCTTGGGACGAAGGTTCAGCGTTTCGCCTTCTGGTGGTCGGCCAGCGGGGCCAGGCTTCCCGGCGTCGTTGCCCGGCCCATTGGGGCCCTTGCCGCCGGCGGCCGTGTCGGCTCCGTCCAAGGGCGTGGAGCCGGGGCCCGCATTGCGTCCGGACTGCGGGTCAAGAGGGGTGCCGGGGGATTCACTGACAGATGGGGCCCGGCTACCTGCCCGATCCGTGGCCTCCGGCAACGCGTGGGAGTGTGCATTGGATTTGGCGGTGTTGCGCTCAAAGGACTCCCGGAACGTGGTGACCGGTCCGGGGCGGGTGGCCTCTGGGCTCATGCGCGCCATCGTGTGGGCGTCCGGGACCCCGGCCAAGGCTGGGGAACGGCCCATACTGGGCAAACCTGGCATCTTGATGGCAGCCGTTGCATCGACAGCAGCGCTGGCGGCGTTGCGGGTGAACGTATCGAAGCGATTGATTGTGTTCACGGCGGCAGCGGCAGTCGGCATGACTTTGTCCAGAGTTTTAAACCCTGCATTGACCACCCCGGTACGGGCATCAGCGAATGCCCTGCCGTGAATGGCTTTGGAGTCCAGTAGGTATCCCTTGGTGCTGGAGGCGAGGTCGCCCACGGCAACCTTTGGATTCTTGGCCAGTGCTTTGGAGAAGTTGATGGCCCGGGCCCCGCCGGCGCGGCCTGCTTTGCCCGCCGCTGAGGCCATTTTCCCGGCTTTGCCGGCCACGCTGGTGCCTTTCATGG
>NZ_JROX01000262.1:0-382 GCF_000800955.1 Kocuria sp. ZOR0020 | reverse complement strand
GCAACCCACCCATCAGCAGGTGCAACCAACCTACTGACTGAGTACACCTAGACAAGGCACTGAAGAAGTTCGGCAAGTAGAGGCCCTCCAGTGCCCGGTTCCGGCGAGACGGGCCTCGTCCGGTCGTCGGTTGCGCCGCAAGCAGATTGGCTAACGGAACGCCAGCGACCACAGCCGCCGCCGGCATCACCCGCGGGAGCAGACCAAGGATCATCGACAGAGGCCCTCCACATAACGGGCTCATCGCAATCCAGGGTGTAGCGGTCTACGGCGCCGAGGCCCGCGAGTTCATTGCCGGCAGCAGCCAGCGCTGAGCAGATGCCTGGATCGGGGCCGGCGCCGATGAGTCGGCGGGCCGCCGCGACTGCCTCCTCGACAGAGG
>NZ_JROX01000261.1:0-2211 GCF_000800955.1 Kocuria sp. ZOR0020 | reverse complement strand
GGTGTCCGTTCTGTCTCCGGCAGCAGGGCGTACCGGTGGAGGGGGCTAGGGGTGGAGGGTCTCATCGTGGCGGTGGGAGGCCGGTTCGATCTGGAAGGTGGAGTGCTCGATGGCTACGTCGAAGTCACGGGCCACGCAGGCCTGCAGATCCGCCAGGACGACCCCGGCGTGCTCAGCGTTCAGGCAGCCGTCGTGGACGGTGACGTGGGCCGAGAGCACCGGGGTGTCGGAGTCGATGCGCGAGGCGTGCAGATCGTGCACACCGACCACGTGCGGCAGGGCTTCCAAGCGGGTGCGGACCTGCTCGAGGTCCAGGCCCTTCGGGGTGGTTTCCATCAGGACCTCGATGGTGTCGCGCAGCAGGATCAGAGCCCGCGGCACGATCAGGGCGGCGATCAACAAGGACACGACCGCATCCGCCCGGGTCCACCCGGTGGTGGCGATGACGATCGCGGAGACGATCACCGCTACCGAGCCCAGGGCGTCGTTGGCCACCTCCAGGAACGCGGCCTTCATGTTCAGGTTCTCCCCCCGGCCCGAGGCGAGGATGACCAGCCCGATGATGTTGCCGACCAGCCCGACCACCCCGAACCACAGCATGGCCGTGGACTCGACCTCGGGGGGCTCCAACAGCCGGCGCACCCCTTCGACGGCGATGAACCCGCCCACAGCCAGCAGCACCGAGGCCTGGGCGGCCGCGGCGACGATCTCGGCGCGCTGGTACCCCCAGGTGCGTTTGTCCGTGGCCGGTTTCAGCGCCAGGGTCGCGGCGGTGAGGGCGATGAGCAGCCCGGCCGAGTCGGTGAACATGTGCCCGGCATCGGCCAGCAGCGCCAGGCTGCCCGAGACCACCGCACCGATGATCTCGGCGACCATAATCGTGGCGGTGATGGCGAACACCACTGCCAGTTTCCCCCTCCGCCCGGCGCCGGCGTGGGAATGATCGTGCTCGCCGCTCATACCGGAATCTCCTGGGTGGTGGCGTCATCGGCGAGGGCCTCGGCGGCGCACTCGGGTGTCCCGCACCGGCACACCGGTTCGACGGTGAGGATAGTGCCCAGCAGGTCCTCCAACGCGTGGGCCAGCTTGGGGTCCGAGAGTTCATAGCGCACGTTGCGCCCCACCGGCACGCCCACGACCAACCCGCAGTCGCGCAGACAGGCCAGGTGGTTGGACACGATCTGCCGGCTCACCCCGATCCGGGCCGCCAGTTCCGAGGGCACCGCTGGGCCCTGCTGCAGCTGCAGCTGCAGCAGCACCGCGGCCCGGGTGGGATCGGCCAGTGCTTTGCCGAAACGGGACATCGCCGCGACCGGGGACAAGATCCTCATCCAATAACCGTACAGCAGAATCTGTATCAAAGGAGATGAGGGGCTTCCCTTGATGATCGGGCAATGTCCAGCTCGTATTCATACGGTGAGGGCGGACGGGGGTGCCGTCCGCCACTGCGGCATCCCCGTCCCCCGAGCCATCGCTGCACCCTAAGGGCTCTCGCTCCAATGCCGAGGCGGAGCAGGATAAGCACTGCCCGCGTCCAGCGGAAGACAGGGCAAGGCCATGAGCACTCTCCGATCCTCTCCGCAGGACTGCTCCCCGTGTGCCGATTCGCTGGCGTGTGCACATCGACAGGATCGTGGCAATCGTTCGAGTCTGCGGCTACAGCTGCGGAGTGCACCCATGCGGTCCATCCGAGTGCACCCATGCGGTCCATCGACGATGATCCTGGCGGGGCACTCCGCACCTGACGGATGAGCCCACCGGCCGGCCTTCACCACATCGGCGAGACTCACCGGTAGGTGTAGTACCCGTCGACGGGCATGGCGTTGACGGAGTGGACGAAGGTGCCCTGGGTCGGGTTCAGCGCCGAGACCATCTTGCCGCCACCGATGTAGATGCCGATGTGGTTGCCGCCGTTCTGGGACACCAGGTCACCAGGCTGCGGGTTGGACGTCGGGGTGGCGGCGGCGATCTGCTGGAAGCTGGTGCGGGGGATGTCGATGCCGTTCTGGGCGTAGACCCAGCCGGTGAATCCGGAGCAGTCCCAGGCCCCGAAGGAGGTCCCGCCCCAGACGTAGCCGGTGCCCACGCCCTGCATGGCCGTGCCCACGATGCCGCCGGCGGCCGGGGCGATCTCGGTGATGGCGGTGGACTGCGGGCTCACGCTCGAGGTGGCGGCGCTCTGCTGCGGGGCCGGGGCTTGGTCGACGGGGG
>NZ_JROX01000260.1:0-1553 GCF_000800955.1 Kocuria sp. ZOR0020 | reverse complement strand
AGGCCGGGATCGAGGACGTGCGCGCCGAGCTGCGCCCCGAGGACAAGGCCGCTGCGATCGCTGAGCTCGGCCAGCATGGTTCGGTGGCGATGATCGGCGACGGCATCAACGACGCCCCCGCCCTCGCCGCCGCGGACATCGGGATCGCGAAGGGCGCGACCGGGTCGGATGCCGCGATCGAGTCGGCCGATGTCGCGTTCACCGGGCACGACCTGCGGCCTCTGCCGCGCGCGTTCGACCATGCCCGGCGCGGACGGCACATCATCAACCAGAACATCATCCTGTCGCTGCTGATCATCATCGCCCTGCTCCCGCTCGCCCTCTTCGGCGTCCTGGGACTCGCTGCCGTGGTGCTCGTGCACGAGATCGCGGAGGTCATCGTGATCCTCAATGGCTTGCGCGCGGCCCGGACCCGGAAGGAGCAGATCGTATGAAGGTCGAACTGCTGCACATCGTCGACTGCCCGAACACGGCCATCGCCGAAGCAAACGCGCGCGCCGCGCTGGATGCCGCCGAGCTCGCGGAAGTGCCCATCGAGCTGGTAACGATCCACACCGAGACCGAAGCGGCGAACACCCGATTCGGAGGCTCGCCCACGATCCTCGTCGACGGCGTCGACCTGTTTCCGACGCAACCGGTTCGCTCGCTCGCGTGCCGGGTCTACGCGACTGAGCGCGGGTACGCCGGTGCACCGACTCCGTCTCAGATCGAGGAGGCGTTGCACGAGACCTATCGTTGACGTCGAACGCAAGCTGTCGGTCCCGGACGCGGGGCCGAGCGCTTCACTGCACACCTCAAGAGGGTGGTATGTACCGGAAATCGGTGGAGTGGAGATTCGCGCTGTAGGGATTGGTCGCCGCGCGGAGCATCGTAGTGAGCGCGGGTTAGTCGGCTGACGCGCCTCGGGCAAGCAATAGCCGGAAGTGCTTCAGGAACTGCTTCTTGTAGTGGCAGGATCGAGCCATGGATGTCCTCGCGCTGGTGATCTCGGCCCTGTCGCTGCTGATCGCCGGCGTCGGCACTTACCAAGCGAACAAGCGCGCGAACGAGGCACTCGCCGAGTCGCGCAAGGCGGCCGAGGACGCACGCTGGTTCGCGGTGCAGGAAGCCGTGCAGCGCCTAATCGGGTTCGATCCGACGGCCGAGCCGGTGGGGGAGCGGCTCGCCAACCTGCGCATCACGTCGATCGCGCTCGTCGACCAGCTCGACGGCTGGGATGGTATCGACTCGTGGCTGGAGGCCGAGCGCACGCTGGGCGCGACCATCGGCCGCCAGGTGATGGAGGCCGCCAAGCCCGGCGACACCGTTGAGCGGCGGGTGGCGAACCTCGACCCGCTGATGAGTTGGGCGCACGCGCTGAGCAGCAACCTGCGCCATTTACGATCAGTCGGCCACGACGCGGCTGCACTTGCCAAGCTCCAGGTCAACGCGGAAGAGTTGGTTAGGGAAATTCATGCGCGTCACGGCTGGGATTTGCCGCCGCGGACCAACCTCCGGATCCAGCCGTTGGACTAGATGTGGTGTAACGACTCGGCCTTACGGGTTGCTCAGCA
>NZ_JROX01000259.1:0-2089 GCF_000800955.1 Kocuria sp. ZOR0020 | reverse complement strand
TGAGGGACGCGGCGCGGCAGACACCTTCCGCTTCAGCGTCACCTCCCTGCAGCGCGCGTTGGAGCACGGGTACGACGCCGCCGCCCTCACCCAGCTTTTGGAACACCGACTGGGCGGGGTGATCCCGCAGTCTCTGGTGCACCTGGTGGATGAGGCACTGCGAACACACGGCGCACTACGGATCCAAGACGCCCAACAGGTGGTCACCGGACGCGCCGACCTGGTGGAAGCTTTGGCCCACGCCCCGGAGTTGGACCGCTACCAGATCCTGCGCCCCAGCCCGGAGGTCCTGATTCTCAACACCCCGGGGACTTCACGCCGTGCTCCGCTGAAGCGTGACCCATTGCGGGCAGCACTTCTGAGCGCAGCTGTTCGGGCCGGCGTCCAGCCAACGCTGGGCAGCACCACCGCCCGCACACCGGTCACAGACATCACCGGCGACCTAGGGCAGCTGCTCATGCTGTTCACCCCGGCAGCACCAGCGGCCGAGGTGTTGGACCCCGACCATCTGCGTACGGTGGCCACTTGCCTGGCGCGGACTGAACAGGAGAGCACGGATGACTGATGGACCCATGGTGGTGCAGTCGGACCGCACCGTTCTGCTGGAAGTGGACCACCCGCAGGCGGAGGCCGCCCGCCGTGAGCTGGCGGTGTTTGCCGAACTGGAACGGGCACCGGAACACATCCACACCTACCGGCTCACGCCCTTGGGGCTCTGGAACGCCCGGGCCGCAGGGGTTGATGCCGAATCCGTGATCAACACCGTGTTGGAGTATTCGCGCTACCCCGTTCCTCACGCCCTGCTGGTGGACATTGACCAAACCATGACCCGCTGGGGGATGTTGGTCCTGGAAAAAGATCCGATCCACGGGCTGGTGCTGCGTTGTGATGACACCCCCGTGTATGAGGAGATCTCCCGCGCCAAAAAGGTCCAACCGCTGCTGGGACCCCGCATAGATCCCCGCACCACCGTGGTCCACGGACACGCCCGCGGTGAACTCAAACAACAGCTGCTCGAACTGGGGTGGCCGGCAGAGGACCGAGCCGGTTACGTGGACGGCACGCCTCACCCGGTGGCATTGTCAGACACGGACCAGCGAACGGGGCAACCCTGGGCACTGCGCCCCTACCAGCAGGCTGCCGCAGACGCCTTCTGGGCCACCGGCACCGGAACTGTGGTGCTGCCATGCGGCGCGGGCAAGACCATGGTGGGCGCAGCCGTCGTGGCTGCCTCCTCCACCACAGCGCTGATCCTGTGCACTTCCGCCGTGGCCGCCCGGCAGTGGCATGATGAGCTGCTGGCCCGGACCTCCCTGACGGAAGACGAAGTCGGCGAATACACCTCCCGCTCCAAGGAGGTCCGCCCTATCACCATCGCCACCTATCAGATGCTGGCCACCCGCCGGAGCGAGTTCTGGCCCCACCTGGAACTGCTGGACGGGCAGGACTGGGGGCTGATCATCTACGACGAGGTTCATCTGCTGCCGGCACCCGTGTTCCGGCGTACGGCTGACATCCAGGCTCGGCGCCGGTTGGGGTTGACGGCCACCTTGGTGCGGGAGGACGGCAAGGAAGGTGAGGTCTTCTCCCTGATCGGCCCCAAGCGCTATGAGGCCTCCTGGAAGGACATGGAGAACCAGGGGTGGATCGCCCCGGCTGAATGCGTGGAGGTCCGCGTGGACCTGCCCGAATCCGACCGTCTGGTCTACGCCACCGCTGAGGACATCGACCGCTACCGCCTGGCAGCATCCTCCCCCTTGAAAACCGGGGTGGTCCGCCGGATCCTGCACCAACACCCTGGGGAGCAAGCACTGGTGATCGGGCAGTTTGTGGAACAGCTGGAGGAACTCGGAGAGGCATTGAATGCCCCCGTACTGACCGGCAAGACTCCCGCCAAACGGCGCCAGGCCCTGTATGACCAATTCCGGGCCGGTGAATTACAGGTGTTGGTGGTCTCCAAGGTGGCCAACTTCTCCGTGGACCTGCCCTCAGCCACCGTGGCGGTCCAGGTCTCCGGTACTTTCGGTTCTCGGCAGGAGGAGGCCCAACGGCTGGGTCGATTGCTGAGGCCGGACCCCAACGGACGCCA
>NZ_JROX01000258.1:0-1114 GCF_000800955.1 Kocuria sp. ZOR0020 | reverse complement strand
CCCCGGCCAGGATCGTCATGGCGGTGGTGATCACCACCGCGAAGGCGACGATGCCGATCAGCGGGTTGGGGAAGCCGAAGAGCTCCGACTGCCAGGTGCCCATGACTTGCCCGCAGGACACCCAGGGGTTGATGTCACAACTGGTGACGTGGCCCGGGTCCTTGTAGAGCTGAAGGCGCTCGAGCACCAGAATCGCCGAGGCGACCCACCCGATCACCCCGGTCACCAACAGGACCAGGGCGAAGGGGCGGCGACGGGCGAATCCGGGCAGGTGCTCCTCGGCGACCGGGCCGGCGCCTGGGTGGCGGTGGGCGCTGGTGGTGGTTTCAGCCATGGTGGATGTCCTTGGGGGTTCCTCGATCAACGGTGGCGTCGGTGGTGCCGTGCTGGTGTCTTCGAGCCAGGACGGCCAGGGCCGCGGCCAACAGGGGCAGGACCCCGGCCAAGAGGATGGAATGGGCCGCGGATTGTTGATCCGCCAGCGGAGAAGGCCCCCAGTCTCGGCCGAGTCCGGAGAACCACTCTGGTTGGATCACCGTCGGTGACAGGGCCGTGAACACCACCCAGATCCCCAGCACGGTGGCCACCGCGAGCAGCACCAAGGCCTGCGTGCGCACCGCTCTGCGGTCCGGTGGGGCGGCCAGCGCGGCGGTAGCGAAAATCAGGCCCAGGGCCACGGCGGTGGTGTTCATCAGCTCGTGGCCGACGTGGGTGTGCAGGGCCACGGCGAAGGCGGGGGTGTAGTAGAAGACGCCCAGCCCGGCCAGCATCAGGATCCCGGCCGGGGCCGGGTGAGCCAGCAGGGCCCCGGCCCGGGAGGTGCGCCATGCAGCGGCGAGCTCGCACCACCCGGTGCTGCCGTCAGTGCGGACCGGAACCAGGGCCGCGGCCAGGCGGCCGGGCGCTCCGGCGATCAGCAGCAGCGGCACCGGGAAGCTCAGCAGCAGGTGGGCGGCGGTGTGGACGCTGAACAGGATCGGGGCGTAGAGGGCCATCGCTCCGCAGGTGACGTAGACCAGCAGCACCAGACCGGCCAGGAATGCGGCCGTGCGTGCCACCGGCCATGGTGCGCCGGTGCGGCGCAGGTGTCGGGCCCCGCCCAGGTAGAGGCAAG
>NZ_JROX01000257.1:0-341 GCF_000800955.1 Kocuria sp. ZOR0020 | reverse complement strand
GCGGGGCCGCAAGCCCGTGACCACCCGCCGCGCACACCAGGCGGATCATCGTCCAGATCTCGTCGAGCGCCAGTTCACCGCGGACGGCCCCAACCGCCTCTGGGTCGCAGACATCACCTACGTCCGGATTCTGGCCGGGTTCTGCTACCTCGCGTTCATCACCGACGTGTTCACCCGTCGAATCGTCGGCTGGGCGGTCTCGACCAGTCTGCACACTGACGCGTTGCCCTTACTGGCTCTCGAGCAGGCCCTCGCGGTCACCGGTGCTTCCCGCAGCCACGGCGGGCTGATCCACCACTCCGATCGCGGTTCTCAGGGCGGATTCAACTGGTCGTCGCAAC
>NZ_JROX01000256.1:0-1728 GCF_000800955.1 Kocuria sp. ZOR0020 | reverse complement strand
GGGGCTGCAGGGGCCTTTGTGACTGGCGGTGACGGAGGGATTTGAATTCTCCCGGCATGACTGGTGTTCAGTGTGATCCCTGTAATTGCGCGGTTCTGGGTCACTCGTGATGTTCGTAGATCATCGTGTTTCGTGGTCAAGTGTGGGCAAATAATGGGCAGGGACAGCTGCCTATAGGTTCCCGTGGGCAGCTTGAAGCGCGATGGAAACGCTCGGTGCAGACCACAGGGAGACACATTCGGACATGAGGTCAACTTTGCTAAATCCGAAGCTCTGAAATAGGTGCTGACTTGGCTCATTGTCGATGTGAATCTGTGCCATGACGACGATTTCATCATCATTTAAACCATTGAGTTGAGTTGTGGCCTGGGCAGACTCCAGGGCGCACACAAGGGCTTCACGCCCGAGTCCTTTCCCTTGATGTTCCTGTCCTACGGCAATGGCGCGGATTTCGTAGGCAGGAAGTCTTTCGTCGCCGAGAGACACTTCGCCGTATGCGTAATAGACAGCTGCCCTAAGTGTTTCCTGATGGGGGTCGTTAGTGGCGGCAAAACCTAACAGGAGAAGCGCATTCTCCTCGGTGAGAGGGATGCGTACATTACGAAAAAGTGACTGCACGTCTAGTTCGTACTGCCTGGGATGAAATTTCCTCCGCAACCTATAGTTGTATTCAACCTTCGGAGGATCTGTGCAGATGAAATCTTTTAGTGACTCGCGGTCGTCTGCGCGGGCCTCACGCCAATTTAGTACCATGCGAACGCTTCTGCATCCGAGACTTCATGGCGTGGGCCTTGATGTACGCCTCCCGGGAGAACGTTGCAAAGTCATCACGGTATGCTTCGGCGCGTCCCTGGCGCTCTGAGTCCGTAAGCCCATCTGTACCGACGGGCGCGCTGGCGTCACTGTCGGCCCGAAAGCCCCGCATGGGAGTCAGGGCGCGTGCATTGGTGATGCGCATGGCGGTAGACATTGCTTTGTGTTCCTTTCGATGGCAAGGCTCAACGGATGGGCTCCCAATAGGTGGTCTCCAGGTTGTCCTTGCTTGGTTACCTACTGTGCCACAAGGTGCTGGCCGATGCCAGATGGCGTGCACCATAGGGAGGGGAGGTGCAGTTTTATTGCTGGTCAAAGCGCATTTAGGTGTGGATTTCTGCCCTCCTAGCGCTCAGGTCTGCTCCGGATCCCAAGCCCCGTCCACGACTTGCAGGTGCGCCCGCCCGACGTTCTCCTGGGCCTCGAGTTCGGACATGCGACGCACAATCCGCTGGTACTCCTTCAGCAGCGGCGCGATGTCCCGCGTCGGCATCGCCTCCAAATCTAAGTGCCTCCCCACCAGGAGCGCGGACGCATCCAACCGGTCGAGGAGCGTGTCACGCTCACTCGCCTCCGTGGCCGTCATGATCGGGCCCGACCGTGCCACCGTTTCAGCAACACCACCCCGGATCACACCGCACGATCTGCGGCACACTGCAGCCGCATTCGCGGTGTCGGCCGGCGCGAACGTGAAAGTCGTCCAACGGATGCTCGGACATTCCTCCGCAGCCATGACCTTGGACGTGTACGCAGACCTGTTCGACGACGATCTGAACGCCGTGGCCACTGCCCTCGATCACGCTGTGTCGCAGACGAATGTGGGCAAAATGTGGGCAGACGCCTCACCCCGAGTATGACAAAGGCCCCCGCCTCCCCGGAATCCCGGGGCTGCAGGGGCCTTTGTGACTGGCGGTG
>NZ_JROX01000255.1:0-626 GCF_000800955.1 Kocuria sp. ZOR0020 | reverse complement strand
CATCCTGTGGATGAACGACCCCCGTCAGCCAGTGTGTTCAGCCCCGCCGGCTCAGCTCTCCAGCCGGCAGCCGCACGTCACAACCCGGCAGCACTGCGCTTGATCATGTCCCGCATGGCCTCAGCACTGCTCAGTTCCTTGCCCAGTTTCTTGGCTCGGGCGGAGTCGCCGGTGGATTCGGCCGCGGAGATCTGACCCTGCAGTTCCGCCACCTTCTCCTCGGCCTGAGTCAGCAGGCTGTTGGAGCGCACCTCGGACTCGGAGGCCACCTTCTTGGCGCGGGTGCCGGAATCGGCGTCACGGACTGCTTCCTCCACGGCCTGCAACTCGTTTTCGATGCGCTTGAAGTGGGCACGCGGAACCTTGCCGATCTGATCCCAGCGGTCCTGGATGCCGGAGAGCTTCTTGCGGGCAGCACGGAGATCCGTGACAGGCAGAAGCTGCTTGGCCTCCTCCACCAGTTCCTGCTTGAGCTTGAGGTTCTCCTCGAACTCCTGCTCCACCTGGTCATTGGCGGACTTGCGGGCATCAAAGAACACGTCCTGGGCGGCACGGAACCGGACCCACAGGGCGTCGTCGTCACGGCGGGAGGCCCGCGGGGAAGACTTCCAACGGTCCATGAGGTC
>NZ_JROX01000026.1:0-926 GCF_000800955.1 Kocuria sp. ZOR0020 | reverse complement strand
CCCTGGCCACCCTCGCCCGCACCGGCGCCGCAGGACCGGTGCTGGTGCGCGCGGACTCGGCCTTCTACGGCCACGCACCCGTCGCCGCGGCCGTGAGGGCCGGGGCCCGGGTGTCGGTGACGGTGCGGATGGACGCGGCCGTCAAGCGCGCCATCACCACCATCGCCGATGATGCGTGGGAGAGCATCGAGTACCCCGATGCCGTCTACGACGAGGACACCGGCGCCTGGATCTCAAAGGCGGAGGTCGCCGAGATCGACTTCACCGCCTTCACCTCCCGCAAGCGCTCCGAGCAGGTGGCCGGGCGGCTGGTGGTGCGCCGGATCCCCGACCTCAACGCCCCCGCCCACGGGCAGGGCACCCTCTTCGAGACCTGGCGGCATCACGCGTTCTTCACCACCGTGCCTGCGGCCACCATGGGCACGGTGGCCGCGGACAAGACCCACCGTGCCCACGCGGTGATCGAGCAGGTCAACGCGGACCTCAAGGACAGCGCCCTGGCCCACCTCCCGTCCGGGAAGTTCACCGCCAACGCCGCCTGGCTGGTGGCGGCCACCATCGCCTACAACCTCTCCCGTGCGGCCGGTGTCCTCGCCGGCGGGCGGTTCGCCAAGGCCCGCACCGACACCATCCGCACCCGGCTGGTCAACGTCCCTGCCCGCATCGCCACCTCCGCCCGCAAAATCCGCCTGCGGCTGCCGGAGAACTGGCCGTGGCAAGAAGCCTGGGAACAGCTCTTCACGACCATCCACGATCCACCGGCCGCGGCGTAGCCCCCCCGACCACCCAGCCCATCGGGCACCAGACAGGAACACCTCGTGGAACACCCCCGGCAGCGAGGCCGGCTCCTCCACCACGCCCAAATAGCGAACCGAGGCTCCGTCCGAGGCGACCCCCACAGCACACGGCCGATCGGTGGATCGAGG
>NZ_JROX01000254.1:0-525 GCF_000800955.1 Kocuria sp. ZOR0020 | reverse complement strand
ATTGTTTTGCCATTTTATTTTATATTCCTTTACTTAATTGGTTTTTCAGGTTATTGCGTTTGTAGCCTTATGAATGATCAGTTACTGAAACACCTGCGGTAACATCTTCATAACCGTCAGCAGAGGATGTTACGATATAAACTCCAGGAGCAAGTTGTCCGTTTGTTGCGACTTTTCCGTGGTCATCTCTAATTACTGATGTTACTTTTACAGTTCCACCTTTAGAATCTTTCAAAGTAGCTGGTACTACTATCGTTCCGTCATTGCGTCCTTTTGTAGCAGTAGTTACATTCGGAATAACTGGAGCAACTAATGTAACAGCACCAGCCAATTCCGTGTCAGGTTGCATAATGAACAGTCCGCTTTCCATTTTCTTAGCGAAGTCTTTTGCTTGGTCTCCCCAAATTTCATATTCAATAGCAGCTACATTTTTACCATTATTCAAATAAATGTCTGATTCAGTAGCTTGTACTGCCAACGTCCATTGGATAGGGTCTACACCGTCAACTGAATCTGTTTCTGATT
>NZ_JROX01000253.1:0-3606 GCF_000800955.1 Kocuria sp. ZOR0020 | reverse complement strand
GTGGTGGGTGGTGGCGGGTTGCTGCAGCTACCCGCCCTGCTGCTGGTTCCGGGAATCACCCCGGTCCAGGCGCTGGCCACCAACAAACTGGGCTCCGTGTTCGGTACCACCACCAGCGCCATCACCTGGTTCAGACGGGTCACACCCGATCTGAGAACAGCCCTGCCCATGGCTGTGATTGCCATGATCGGCAGCTACGGCGGGGCCAATGTGGCCGCTCTGCTGCCGGCCTCCATTTTCAAACCGATCATTGTGGTGGCACTGACGGGGGTGGCAGTGGTCACGGTGGCCCGGCCCAGCTTGGGGGCAGTGTTGAGATTCGAGGGCCCCAGCCGCAAGCACTACATGACGGCAGCCATGATTGGACTGGGCATTGGTTTTTATGACGGTCTGATCGGCCCCGGCACGGGGACCTTCTTGATCATGGCCCTGATCACCGCAGCGGGTTACGACTTCCTGATGGCCAGTTCCACCGCCAAGATCGTGAACGTGGCCACCAACATTGGTGCCCTGGCGTTCTTCATCCCCCAGGGTCACACCTTGTGGGCGTTGGGTCTGGCCATGGGGCTGGCCAACATTGTGGGTGGTTACACGGGATCACGCATGGCTGTTGCCCGGGGCAACAGATTCATCCGAATCGCTTTCCTGGTGGTGGTCGCCGTTTTGATCATCAAGGTCGGTTACGACGTCTGGGTGGAGAACCTGGCTCCCCTGCTCGGCTGACTCCTGCTGGTCAGGACTTTCTGCGTCCTCCGTCACGTCCTGGTCCTCGGCCGAATCATCAGATTCCGATTCCTTCTCCTCATCGCTGAGGCGCTCCGACCACGGCACCCATTCCGGTGCCAACAGGGCGTCATCCGAGGGCAGGATCCCGGTTTCACACACGGTGGGTTCCGCCTGCCGCGGAGCCCGCGCGATCGTGACGTACCACTCCCATGCGCGGTAACCGCGTTTGGTGGAGGTGAAGTAGTGGGTGACCAAACGGTCGTCGTCGGCCGCCACCCGGTGGCCGTCCCCGATCTCCTCAGCCGGCACCAGTTCCTTCAGGGCAGCCAGCGCAAACTCCTTGGCCTGGGCCAACTTCTGGTCCAGGGCAGGCTTGCGCCGCCGCGCCTCCGGCCGGGCCTGAGGCTCAGCGGCTTCGGCCGGCGCCTGCTTCAGCTGAGCTTGATCCGGTGACTCCAGATTGGGAGCTGGCTCGGCCGGTGCCGATGCCTGCTGCTCAGGTTCTGGTGCTTGCTGATCCGGTGCTTGCTGTTCCGGGGACACGGTGGCCTGCCTCAGACGTCCAGGTTGTCCGCGACGGTGCGCAGGATGGTGGCGATCTTCTTGCCGTGTGCACGGTCCGGGTACTTGCCGTGCTGCAGCCCGCCGGAGATGTCGTCCAGGAGCTTGATCAGGTCCTCGTTGATCACCGCCATGCGCTCGGCCGACATCCGGGTGTTCTTGGCCACGGACGGGGTCCGCTCAATCACGGTGGCGGACAGTGCGGAGGGGCCGCGGCGGCCGTCAGCAACACCGAATTCCATGCGAGTACCCGGGCTCACGGTCTCCAGACCGGCAGGCAGAGCACTGGCATGGAGGAAGACCTCTCCGCCGTCGTCGCTTGCCAGGAAGCCGAACCCTTTGTCGGCGTCGAACCACTTGACCTTGCCAGTGGGCACTGTGTTGACCTCTGTTCTTGATGCGGTGGGATGTTGCAGAACAGCCTAGTTTAGTCCTGTGGTGGCCTCTGGGTGGGTCCTCCCTCAGATGAACAGGACGCTGACGGCGAACGGTATTCTGATGGTCATGTCTGCCACCAACTCCTCCACGCCTTCCCAGCAGTCCCCTGCTGTCCGGACGCCCCGTGAAACCCCGGGCAGCGGCATGAACCTGTGGGGTTGGTTGGCCGTGGTGCTGTTTGTGACCTCCGGCGTGGCCATGACGGCCATGCTGATTCTCAAGTGGATCAACGGTGGTGGCGAGGTGTGGCCTTGGTTCACACGCTACGCCTTTTTCGCCTTCCCCGCCGCTTTCCTGTGCCTGGTGTTGGCTCTGGTACAGACCTTGCTCCAGCGCCGTCGTCACTGACCATGCGGGAAACCGCATTCCGTGAGGACCTTGGGCGGCGTTGCGCTGACCAGCTGACACCGTTGCTGGAACTGCGCCCGGACGTTGCCGCTGCCACCCCAGTTGACCTGGATCAGCTGGCTCATCTGCTCAGCAGCCGCGCGTCCCTCCACTCAGCACTGCAGAGGCTCACCCGCCCGCAACTGGACGTCATTGAACGCGCCGCAGTGCTGGGCAATCACACGCTGGATCCCCCCAGCGACGACGACCGCCTCCGCACCACCGTCCATGACGTCCTCCACGCCATGGCCTTGATCCACCCCGTGTCGACCGACCCCGCCACCCCGTGGGTGCTCTCCCCCGCAGTGGCGGATGCCTTGGGACGATACCCGGCTGGCCTGGGACGCCCGCTGAGCGAACTCTTGGCTTTACGCGCAGACAGCACCGAGCAGACCACGACGTCTGATCTGAACCTGGACCATCTGGACCGCCTCCCAGGACGCACTGCGGAGATCCTGGCGAATTTCCGCACCCATCCAGTGGGAACCGTGCGGGAGGCACATCGCACTCCTGTGCAGGACGATCCTCTGCAGCGGCCCATCGACTGGCTGCTGGCGCGGAAGCTGTTGGTGCCCATTGACCCGCACCATGTGGAGATGCCGCGTGAAGTGGGGCTGGCCCTGCGCGGTGGTGACCCTTGGGGTCCGGACCCCGGCATGCCCGTGGCACCTGAGGGACGCGCCGTGAACCCACGCCTCCGGGACAATGCCGCCCAGTCGGCTGCTCTGGAACTGGTACGGGACCTCAAGCGACTGCGTACGGAGTTGAGCCTGCGCCCGCTGACCGTTCTGCAATCCGGTGGTGTGGGGGTGCGCGAGCGGCGTCGCCTGGCCGCAACCTTGGATCTTCCCCAGGATCGTGTGGACCGCCTGTTGGGTCATGCCTACGCAGCCGGACTGATGGAGGCGCAGGAGCGCACCGGCCACTGGACGTCCAGTTCGGCACCGTTCGAGTCGCTGCACGTGGCCGATGCCCACGGGGTTGTGCTCGCTGCCTGGTGGTACTCACAAGTGTTGCCCAGTGCTGTGGGGACCCACGGCGCGGACGGCGCCGTGGTGGCTCCCTTGACCCGAGCCGTGGAAACACCGGAGGCGCCAGGGATTCGTCTGGCGGTTTCCCTGGCCGTGGTCCACGCGGATCAGGTGTCCCCGGAGGCAGCATGGGCCGTGGCCACCGCCACCTGGATGCGCCCACGACTGGCACCGGTGCTGACTCGGTACACATCCGGTCTGCTGACGGAATTGGCGGACCTGGGTCTGACCGGGGCAGGGGCTGCCACCCCGGCCCTGGGCGAGCTCGTGCACAGCGGCCCCCATGCTGCCTCCGCTGTGATCGCGCAGCATGTGCCCGCGGCAGTGGAGACCGTGACGGTGCAGAACGACCACACCGCCGTGGCTGCAGGTCCGTTGTCCCCGTCCGCGGCAGCCGAGCTTGCCCTGGTGGCCGACCCTGAGGGACGCGGCGCGGCAGACACCTTCCGCTTCAGCGTCACCT
>NZ_JROX01000252.1:0-693 GCF_000800955.1 Kocuria sp. ZOR0020 | reverse complement strand
TCATCGTCACCAAGGAGCACCGCCGCTTCACCGAGTTCGCCGACGCTGTGCGCCGCGGCCACACCATCGGCCTGTGCTTCGGACCGGCCGGGGTGGGTAAGACGCTGTCTGCGCGTCGCTACGCACACTGGGAAAAGGCCTACGACCTGCTGACCAACTGGGGGCCGCGCGCCGACAGCGACGCCAAGGTCTACGCCGCCCTGGCTCGGAGTCGTACCGTGCTCTACACCCCCAGTGTGCTCACCACCCCACGGGTGCTCAAGGACGAACTCGCCCAGGCCATCACCCGCACCAACATCTGCATCGAGCAGCACCTGGAGGCGATCGGCCAGATCACCCCGCAGTCGTGGGGATGGCGGCACGGCAGGAACCACGTGCAGCTGGTGATCGTCGATGAGTCCGAACGGCTCCGCCCCACCGCGCTGGAGCTGCTGCGCGATCGCTACGACCGCGACAACATCGCTCTGATCCTGATCGGCATGCCTGGGATGGAGAAGCAGTTCAGTCACTACCCGCAGTTCTACAGTCGTGTCGGCTTCGCCCACCAATACCGACCCCTGGGCACGGACGAGCTGCTGTTCGTCCTCCAGCGTCACTGGCGCTCCCTGGGCAAGACCCTCGACCCCGACGACTTCACCGACGCTCAGGCCATCGCAGCCATCGCACGGATCACCCGCGGCAACTTCCGGCTCC
>NZ_JROX01000251.1:0-7970 GCF_000800955.1 Kocuria sp. ZOR0020 | reverse complement strand
CACGACGACGGCGGTGGTCACCAGATCTGGTGACCACCGCCGTCGCTGTCGTTCAAGGTGACGTAGCTGCGGTGCGGCGTCCCGGGGGGGGTACGGCTCAGCGCTCGGTGTGACCCCCGCGGGCCATGTTCTGCAGACGGGCGATGCGGTCCGCCGTGGGCGGGTGCGTACGGAACAGGTTGGACATCCCGCGCCCGGCGAACGGGTTGGCGATCATCATGGAAGACGTGTTGACCACCTTCTGGTCATTGGGGCTCAAGGGACGGGCGTTGACACCGTTCTCGATCTTGTTCAGCGCGCTGGCCAGGGCCAGCGGGTCACCGGTGAGCTTGGCACCGTCTTCATCGGCGTCGTACTCGCGGGTCCGGGAAATGGCCAGCTGAATGACCGTGGCCGCCACCGGTGCCAGGAAGGCAATGGCCAACGCCGCAATGGGGTTGTTACGGCTGTCTCCGCCGCGGCCACCAAAAATCGCAGCGAACTGCAACATCTGCGCCACCGAGGTGATCACCCCGGCAATGGCCGCCGCCACGGAGGAGGTCAGGATGTCCCGGTTGTAGACGTGCATCAGTTCATGGCCCAGGACACCGCGCAGTTCACGCTCGTCCAGCAGCTGCATGATCCCCTCCGTGCAACACACTGCAGCATTGTCCGGGTTGCGGCCTGTGGCAAAGGCATTGGGGCTCATGGTGGGTGAGATGTAGAGCCGCGGCATGGGCTGCCCGGCCTGGTTGGAGAGCTCCCGGACGATCCGGTACAGATCGGGTGCCTGCTGCTCGGAAACGGGGACGGCGCGCATCGACTTCAACGCAATTTTGTCGCTGTTCCAGTAGCTGTAGGCCGTGGTGCCCAGCCCGATCAGGGCGAACAGGAAGATGAACACCGAGTTGTTGGCAGCAACGGCCACGCCGTAACCGATGGCCAACAACAGCAGCCACATGCCGCCCAGCAGGGTCACGGTTTTCAGACCGTTGAAATGTCGATGCATGGTGTGGAGTCATCCTTGGGGTTGTGCCGAACCTTCTGTGATCAGCAACCATCTGAGGCGGGGTTGTGTTCCGGACCGGCCCGCTTGCTGGGCGGAGTTGAAGGGAACATGGATGATTCTCTCAGCAAACTGCGTGTGCTGGTTCTGCCCGCCACATGGGCCCCGGGCCACGGCGGTCATGCCAGGCGCACCCAACCGCGCTCCGTCCAGATCCACAGACCGCCAGGTCCAACACCCTGTCCGGGGGTGGTGTTCTCCCACTGGCCCGGATCCACGGCTGGGGCATCCCGAGGGCCGGTGGCCTGGTCCACGGGTTCGGTTGTGGTGCCGTCCGTGGGTTGGGGGTCACCTGTGTTTTCCGGCGCGGTGCCGGTGTCCGTGGTGGTGCCGGGATCTGCAGTGGGATCCGGCTCCGAACTTGGCGTGGTGGCCGGTTCTGGTGCGGTGGTTGGCTCGGTTGTGTTGGCCGGCTCCGGTTGCGGGGCAGGAGCTGAATCCGTGCTCCCGTCCATGGGCAGCGGTGCTGTGACCGGCGAGTTGGCGGGTGCGTAGAGCGGAGCCCCACTGGAGTTCTGGTTGTCTTCAGTGGAGTCAGCCGGTGTGCCCAGGACCGATCCCTGGTTGTCGCCCGGGTCCACTGTTCCATCCGTGGCCGGAGCGGTGGGCGCCACCGGAGTGGTGGTTCCCGGCGACGTCGGGGTGGTGGCCGGCGGAGACACCGGCGCCACCGGAACCTGTGGCTGAGCCGGCACCTGGGGTTGAGCAGGTGCCTGCGGCTGCGATGGCGCCTGCGGCTGGGCTGGGGCCACGGGTGCCAACGGTGTGCTCCAACTCCCACCGGGCTGCTGGGCAGACGGACGGGACTGCGAGTATCGACCAGGCTGTGACGATTGGCCGGACTGTGACGATTGGCCGGACTGCGATGATTGGCTCGACTGTGAATACTGGCCCGACTGCCAAGACTGCTGGCCCTGATACGTCTCCTGAGCCGGTGGCGCCCAGGGGCCGCGCTGATTGGGGGCCGGAAAACGGCCGGAATCCGCAGATCCTGCCGTCACCGAACCGTTGGCAGCGCCGTCGTCGTTCCGGGCCTGCGAACGCGCGAGGTCGTTCTGCATGCGGTCAAAGGCCGTGATGAAGCGTGGTTGACCGGAGGTTTCGTCATCCACGGCGCGCACCTGGGCATCCGAGGGCCCGGACCGGTCCTCGGCGGACCCGGCGCCGGAGGCAGGCGATGCCGACTCCCCCGCCGGAGCACCTGCCTGTTGGTCGGTAGGGGCCTCGCCATTGGCGGGGAACGGCAAACCGCCCAAGGTGGTGGCGTTGTTGGTGCCGTCATCCTGGACCAGGGTGGAAACCCCCACCCCCACCAGTGCCACAGCTGCTGATGCAGCCACTGCACCCACGGCGATCTTCAGTCCGATGCCCGCACCGGCGCCGGCCACAATACCACCGGCACCGGAGCCGCTGCCACCGGAGGACGGTCCGTTGCTGGACACGGCTGAGCCTGCCGCTGCCGCCTGGGCGGACGAGCCGGTCAGGTCACTGCCTGCACCAACGGAAGACTCAGACGTACCCGCCCCCGTGGTGGCGGCATCTGCGGAGGCCGTACCTGCCGCCTGAGCTGCTGCCGAGCCCCCAGCAGCGCCTCCACCGGCACCGGAAACCATGAGAGCGGCCAGAACCTTGGACTCGGTGCCCCACAACGGCAAGGCAGCCAGAGCAGGAAGAATCCAGGTCCGCATCCCCACACCGGTGTCCTGCAGCTGAAGATATTCAGCAGTGCAGCGGGGGCACTCGTCCAGGTGCTGCTGGACCGCACGCCGGGCACGTGAGCCCAAACTGCCGCGGACGAACGCACCAAGATCCCCTGCCATCTCAGGACAGGCATCAGTTGCTGCATGGGAAACCTGCGCCTGCAGATAAGCCGCCTGCAACCCTTCCCGGGCACGCTTGGCCAAGGCCGAAACAGCATTGGGGGTCATCCCCAGAACACCAGCCACGGCCTGCGGCTTCATCTCCTCGACCTCGGTGTGCCACAGCACCGCCTGCCACCGCTCAGGCAAGGAGGCGTAGGCCGTGGCCACCGCCACGGAGTCGCATTGCTTGACCAGGACGTCGTTGAATTCCTGCGGCTGGTCCAGATCGGCGTCTTCTGCAACGGGCTGCACCTTGCCGGTTGCGACGGCATGGTCAACAGCCAGGCGTCCGATGGTGGTGACCAGGTAACTGCGCATGAACTTCTGCGGCCCACCACCCTTGCGGATCACGGAGAGGACCTTGGCAAAAGCCTCCGAGACCAGATCTTCGGCGTCGTGCACGTTGCGGGTGTGCATCCGTGCCACGTTCAAGGCAGTGGAGCGGTGCCGTTCGTAGAGCAGGCCGTACGAGGCCTCGTCACCGGCTCGTACCGCCTGGAGAAGCTCCTCATCCTCCAACGCCGCTTCCTGTGCGGCATCGGCCTCCGAGTCCCCATTCCGGTGGTAGCCCTTGTCCCCGGCGCCTGCAGCTTCACCCGGGGTGCCCGATTCCGCGGCACCGCCGTACTGGACGTCATACTCGGCCTGGTTCGCAGAGTCCTGGGCGGGGGCCAAGAGTTCATCCGCAAGCTCCGACTGATGCTCGGATGCAGAGTTGGGGTCACGTGGGGCAACGATGGTGCGGCCTCCTCCTGGTCAGATGGTCCTCAGCGGACGAAACGTACGTGGAACGGACGGAATGTTCCTGGGACGGGCGGAATGTTCCTGGGACGGGCGGCTGTGCCCGCGAACCACACGATTCTACGCGCAGGCAAGAAGCCGTCCAAGAGTCCTGACCTGCGCCAACACGTGGCGGCTGCGGCTTCCAGTCAACCATCAGCGAACTTTCCACGCGGTACCGGGTGGGATGTCGGTGGCCTGGGTTACGGTGAAGAAGCAACGGACCGCCATGACCGCAGGAGGCTCATCATGTCTGACAATGCACAGAATTCCCCCCAGAACGTCCATAAAGTCGGATTGCGTCCCACCGGTGAATTCACCACGGACCAGAACGCCAAGCCGGTTGCCTCGGACGCCCATTCACTGACCAGCGGCGGCCCCGACGGCGTGATCGCCCTGCACGATTCCTACGTGGTGGAGAAGCTGGCGGCCTTTGACCGCGAGCGCATCCCGGAGCGTGTGGTCCATGCCAAGGGTGGTGGCGCTTTCGGCGAACTGGAGATCACGGAAGACGTCTCCCAGTACACCCGCGCTGCGGTGTTCCAGAAGGGCACCAAGACTCCCATGCTGGCGCGGTTCTCCACGGTGGCCGGTGAGCAGGGCTCGCCTGACACCTGGCGTGACCCCCGTGGTTTCTCGCTGAAGTTCTACACCACTGAGGGCAACCTGGACATCGTGGGCAACAACACCCCGATCTTCTTTGTCCGTGACGGCATCAAGTTCCCCGATTTCATCCACTCTCAGAAGCGCCTTCCGGGTTCCGGCTTGCGGGACAACACCATGCAGTGGGATTTCTGGACCCAGTCCCCGGAGTCCGCACACCAGGTGACGTACTTGATGGGTGAACGTGGCATCCCCAAGTCCTGGCGACACATGAACGGCTACGGTTCCCACACCTTCCAGTGGGTCAATGACTCCGGTGAGCGGTTCTGGGTCAAGTACCACTTCATCTCCGAGCAGGGTGTGGAAGGTCTTTCCGGTGAGGAAGCAGCCCGGATCGCCGGTGAGGACGCTGATGCGCACCGCCGTGACCTCCACGACTCCATCGAGCGCGGCGAGTTCCCGTCCTGGTCCTTGGAAGTCCAGGTCATTCCTTACGAGGACGCCAAGACGTACAAGTACAACATCTTTGACGTCACCAAGACCGTGCCCAAGGGTGACTACCCCCGCATGAAGATTGGTCGGTTCACACTGAACCAGAACCCGCTGAACTTCTTTGCTCAGATCGAACAGGCGGCCTTCTCCCCCGGCAACACTGTTCCGGGACATGAGATCTCCCCGGACAAGATGCTGATGACCCGTGTGTTCTCCTACCCGGACACGCACCGTCACCGCCTGGGTGCCAACTTTGCGGATCTGCCGGTGAACTTCCCGCACTACGCCGAGCAGAACTCCTACTCCCAGGACGGGCCCATGCGGTACTCGTTCAAGGCACCCAGCCAGCCGAACTATGCGCCCAACACCATGGGCGGACCGGTTGCGGGTCAGGGGATCAAGCCTGCGGATGAGATGCGCTGGGAGACGGATGGTGAGATGGTTCGCGCAGCGGCCACCCTGCACTCTGCCGATGACGACTTCGGCCAGCCGGGGATCCTCTACTCGGAGGTCATGAACGCCGAGCAGCAGCAGGTTCTGGTGAACAACATTGCCGGGCACGTGGGTGATGTTCAGGACAACACCATCTTGGAGCGCGCCCTGCAGTACTGGGACAACGTGCACCCGGAGCTGGGCCAGCGCGTGCGCAAGGCCGTGGAGGAGAACCGCGGAGCAGACGCCAAGAACGTCTGACCCGTTCCTCGCTGAGGCCCAGCCCTGGGCCCCCAACGCCGACTGCCGAGTGTCCGAGTTGGGTTGTTTCAAATCATTGAAAACGACCCCACTCGGACACTCGGCAGTTCTTTCAGTCCTTGAGGTTGATGCCGGTGGCTGATCCGGGGTCTTCCTCCACGACGACGTCCTCCCGGTGATCTTCCAGGCTCACCACCGGAGTGGAGATCTCAGAGGAGTCGTCTGAATCCGCGGGTGAGTCGGCAACAGAGTCCAGAATGCTTCTGATGTCGTCCATGGCGAACGTGGCCACCGGTGGACGCGCGTTGACGCACACCTGGGAGGCGCCGGTTCCCAGCGCATAGCGCAGAACATCCCGACCTGCCGCCGAGCGGATCTCCAAGGTAGGGTCCAGGGCAGCCACTTCTGCCGCGGAGGTGAACAGCAGCAGGGTGTCTGCATCCTGTCCTTCCTCTGGCTTGGCCCAGACGGGTTCAACGTCTTCCGGTCCCTGGGCGTTCTCCAGCGGGCGCACACCCAACAGCAGCACCCCGTTGGCTGCCATCAGCCCGGAGAGCACCTGGGGCACACTGTCCATGAGCAGACCGTTCTTGGCCACGTCATTGCGCGGTGAGGACAGCAGCCATTCAATCTGCCTGCGCGGAATCCGGCAGGAAGCAGCACCTGCGTCCAAGATCAGGTGGTGGTACTGCTGGTCAGCTGCCACCAGTTCCAGGACCGCGGCTGCCGGCTGGCGCAGCAGCACCGGTTCACCGTCCTGCCCGGCGGCATGAAACATGGCCTGGGCGTCTGTTTGGGCCGTGTAGGCAGCCAAGGTGCGGGTGCCGTCTGGTTCGGCAAAACTCTGGAGCTGGATCTGGGACTCCGGGCTCAGCTCACCGGTCTGGGTGCGAATCAGATCCGAACCCGTGGCATCCACCAGCAGGTCCCCTGCAGTGCAATTGCGCATGACCTCGATCAGTGCGGCGTCCGATGGCGCTGCGGCGAATCCGGCGATGGCTTCACGCAATCGGGGGTTGACCGTGCCCTCAGGGTCGGCCTCTGCTTCAGCTTCCGGGGCCAGCACCTGAATGGTGTGGCCTGCTTCGGCAGCCAACGCCCCCAACCAGTCCGGCACGCGAGCCTCCGTGCGCGGGAAACTCTCCAGATGCTCCAGTCCGTCCTCCAGTTGATATGCGCCTTCCTCTCCCAGCTGGGGAGGGCGTTCATCAAAGTTGTGGCGGGTGGCAAACGAGTACTGGGGGCTGGGCCACCCTTGTGCGGTGACTGTGACCACGGTGGAGAGCCACGTCCCGCGCCCTGGACGGTAGGACAGGGACTGCAAACGGTTGATACGGCGAAGAACAGAGCTTCCGGGCTTGATGGGCCCCACGGTGCCAGGCAACTCCCGGCCGCCGCGGTATTCGGTGATCCGCAACCACATGCGGCCACCTTGCGGCTTGAGATCCACGTCCATGCTCTCCCACCCCGGTTGCGCGTTGAGCACACCCAGAATCCAGTCGCCCACGGCACGCAGCTCGTCCCTCAGACTTTGGGCAACCTGTTCGTCGGTGAGTTTGCTGGCGGCGTGGCTGCCCGCGCGATCACGCGAGCGTCGGCTGGGCTGTGGTTGGTCCTGCGTCATGCGCTCAGCTTATCGGGGCCACCTCCTGGCCAGTTCCGGTGCGTCGGTCTGCGTTGCTAGCCTGATGGCATGACGACTTCACTGCAGGAACTGATCGATGACTCGATCTTCATTTCGACCGAGCATCAGGCCCGGCTGGCTGAGCTGAGCCAGGGCGTGGAATGGGATGTTGACTTCTCCGTCCCGTCCTTCACTCTGCAGTCGGATCCCCCCGTGGTGCTGACCCCGCACCTGCTGGGAACGGACTCCGCGGAACGTGGCACCTGGGTGTGGTCCTGGCAGGAGCTGGGCCATTTTCCCTCTGAGGTGGTGGCTGCAGCCGTCCAGACCCGTGAGTCCGCTGCACGCTCTGACGTTTCCGAACTCATCACGGATGAACTGCCCACCCAGGACGGTTTCGCCCGCCAGGTCACCTTGGCATCCAAGGCCTTAACCGGGGTGTGGGCCCACTACCCCGCCCGAGTGGGCAAGAACGTCACAGCGTGGCTGCTGCTGGAGGGTCCGGAGCTGGATCTGGAGCCCGTAAGCCTTGAGACCATGATGCGGGTCATTGCCGAAGCCTTGCAGACGGGCACCGCAGTGGATCACAACCGCGCCCTGGACTCTTACGCCACGTTGCGTGGTGCCCACATCGAATGGGACACGGATGCCATGTGTGTCATCACCACTCGCGACGGCGCTCAGCGGTTCTGGCTGGAGGAGCACCAGATCTCCGGTGTGGAACCGGCAGAGCCTTCGGTCGGCCCGGAGGAACTGACCCGTCTGGAGCAGGAGGCACGCACCCGCCGCGAGGCCCTGGCAGCAGACCGCGCTGATGCTCGCCGGGTTGCCGATGAGCAAGCCGCCCGGGACACCGCCGCCCGAGAGGAAC
>NZ_JROX01000250.1:0-262 GCF_000800955.1 Kocuria sp. ZOR0020 | reverse complement strand
ATGAGTATGTTGCTACTTATGGCGACAAATATAGAATAGATAGCTTTAAAGGGCATAGAGAGCTTCGTAAAGACCACTTAGAACTATTGCAAGGTAAAGTGTACTATAATAGTAAAAACACGCTTAGAATCGAGACCACGCTCTTGTATGAAGTCGGACAATTTGTATCAATTGGTGGTTATCCTTATGGCGGTAGAAAATTTAGATTGTTAGAGCTATCAATTACTGATAACCCAGTTTTAGATAAAGCGGAAATAATTTC
>NZ_JROX01000249.1:0-4071 GCF_000800955.1 Kocuria sp. ZOR0020 | reverse complement strand
AAAACGCCGATCCCTCCGCGACGCTGATCGGTGGATCGAGGCTTAGCCACTGTCCGTTTCCAGGAGGCCTTTGTGAGCGAACACCGCAGCATGTCTGCCGGTTCAGACCAACCCGTGCCGGGTGGCGGACCGGAGGGTCTCAAGCCGATCTGGGTGGAACATCCTGACCTGGAGGCCATGGGCCGCCGCGGCTTTGCGCGATTCCGGGCCGTGTTCGGCCGCGAACCGCATGGAATCTGGATGGCCCCCGGACGGGCCAACCTCAACGGTGAACACATTGATTTCCTGGGTGGGCGATGCCTGCCCATGGCCCTGCCCTACGGCACCTTGGTGGCGGCAGCCCCACGCACGGACGGCCTTTTGCGCATGCGCACGCTGGAGCCCAGTTTGGACACCGGGATCGTGGAAGTCCCCGTGGACAGCATTGGCCCGGGCAGCCCTGAGGGGTGGAGCGGTTACGTCGCAGGTGCCCTGTGGGCGCTGAAGATCGCCGCCCAGGAACACCCGGACCTCAGCGTCCCGGAAGGATTCGGCGCAGACCTGCTGGTGCGCTCCACACTGCCGGTGGGTGGTGGGCTCTCCTCCTCTGCCGCCTTGGAATGCGCCGCCATCCTGGCCTTTCTTGCCCTGGCCACCGGACGCACTGACCTGGATGACACCACCCGCGCCGTGCTGGCACGGGCCTGCATGATGGCGGAGGTTGAAGTGGTGGGTGCAGCCACCGGCGGCCTGGACCAGACCGCAAGCCTGCGCTCCAAACCCGGGCACATCCTGTCCCTGGACTGCCGTGACTTCACCATCAAGCACCACCCCGCAGCAGATCTGTTGGACGGGCACCGTCTGGTGGGCGTTGACACCAGCACCCCCCATTGGCTGGGTGGCCACGAGTTCAGTTCCCGCCGCCAGGACGCGGAGGCCGCCGCCCGGTTCCTGGGTGCTGACCGCCTGCGTGATCTTCTGCCGGAAACCCCCACGCGCACCGACGTGGATGCCGTGTTGGAGCGATGGGATGCAGCTGCGCCGTCGTCGTCGGAGCTGGAGGGCCGCGACCCTGCCGATGCCCGACGACGCCTCACCCACGCCCTGACTGAAATGCTGCGCTCCGAGCGCATTGACGCCCTGCTGCGCCACGGCGCCACGGCTGAGATGGCGGGCGGGTCCGCAGGGGAACTCGGGCGGATCCTCACAGAGGGTCACGTCTCCATGCGCGACGACGCCCAGGCCTCCTTCCCCACTGCTGACCTGATCGTGGCCACGGCCAACCAGGCCGGTGCGGCCGGTGCCCGTCTGATCGGCGGCGGATTCGGCGGTTCCGTCCTGACGCTGCTGCCCATGGACCAGGTGGACCACGTGGTCAGCGCCATCGACCGCGCAGTCGTCTCCGCGGGGATGCCACGCCCGCGGTTCCTGTGCATCGAGCCCAGCGCACCCGGTGGACAACTCTGCCGCGACTGCGACTGACACCGCATTCGGACAGGACACGCAGAGGGCCCCGGCATCCGCCGGGGCCCTCTGCACACAACACCCGATCAGCCGAACGGAATCGGCCCCATCTCGGAGCGGACACCCACCCAGTGCAGCACCGTGAAGTCCTCGATGGCCTGTTCGCCGTTGAAACGGCCGATGCCGGAGTTCTTCTCCCCACCGAACATCACATGCGGTTCATCGTTCACGGTGGCGTCGTTGACATGAGACATTCCGGCCTCCAGCCGCTGGGCGAAACAGACACCCCGTTCGACGTCGCGGGTGAACACAGCCGAGGAAAGCCCGTACTCGGTGTTGTAGGCCATGCGCAGGGCCTCTTCCTCATCGTCAGCCTTGAGGATTCCCACAGCCGGTCCGAAAATCTCCTCGCGGGCCAGGTCCATGTCCTCGGTGACATCCGCGAACACGTGCGGCCCGATCACCCGGCCCTCCAGCTGGCCGCCCACAACCTCACGGGCACCCTGCTCACGCGCCGACTCGATGAGGCGGGTGACAGCCTGCGCCTGGTCGTCGTTGATGATGGGGCCCACAATCACCTCTGGATCCACGGTGTCACCGGCCCGCAACTGGGAGGCCGCGGCGGCGAATCGATCCACGAACTCCTGGTACACGGAGGAATCCACAATAATGCGGTTGGCAGCCATGCAGATCTGCCCCTGGTTGAGGAACTTGCTCATCATGGCACCCCGGACAGCAGAGTCCAGGTCGGCATCGTCCAGGACCACCAGGGGTGCGTTGCCACCCAGCTCCAATGCCACGTGCTTCATCGTGCCCTGCATGGCCAAGGCCCCAACCCGCTGGCCCACAGGAGTGGAGCCGGTGAAGGAGATCATGGACGGAATGCGGTGCTGCACAAAGTGGTCACCGATCTCTGAACCGGCACCCGGGACCACGGAGAGCAGGCCCTTGGGCAGGCCTGCCTCCTCAAAGATCGTGGCCATGACCAAGCCGCCCGTCACAGGCGTGTCAGAGGCGGGCTTCAGCACCACCGCGTTGCCCAGGGCCAAAGCCGGGGAGACCGAACGCATGGACAGGTGCAGCGGGAAGTTCCAAGGGGAAATGACTCCCACCACCCCGCGCGGCTGGCGGTAGACACGGTTCTCCTTGCCCGGGAACACAGACGGGTGGATGGTGCCGGGCACACGCATGGGGAACGTGGCAGATTCCCGGGTGATGGCAATCGCAGCCGAGAGCTCAATGTTGGCCTTGAGCGCAGAGGCACCTGCCTCCACCCGCAGCACTGCGGTCAGTTCTTCTCGGCGGGACTCCATGATCTGCGCGGCACGGGCCAGGACCTCGGCTCGCTCCTGGGGCAGGCGCTCGACCCATTCCCGCTGGGCCCTCCGTGCGGCCTGGTAAGCCTCATCCACGTCTGCCACAGCAGAACCCTGAAGTTCACGCAACATGGTGCCGTCAACGGCTGCCGTCATGGCAACGGTGCGTTCGGAGGTGCCGTCACGCCACTGCCCGTCCACGAACACCCCGCCCGGCAGGTCACCGATGAACGTGCGCGCCAGGGTCTTGACGTCCTGGCCTTCACTCGCGGTTTGAGTGGCCATGGGTGGATCCCTCCGTAGCCGTGGCAGTCACAACCGGGTCGGAATACGGTTGCTCGCAATGCTCCGCGAAAGACTATGTGGGCTGAATCACGGGAATCCAATAGAACTTTGACATGGGGGGTTATATACAGGATCTATTGGCGCACATGGCTCACATTGACCTGGCACTGGTGCGCACCTTCAATGCCATTTACGAGACTCGCAGCGTGACCGAGGCCAGTGTGCTCCTGCGCGTCACACAACCTTCCGTCAGCTACGCCTTGGCCCGCCTCCGCAAACAGCTCGGAAACCCTCTGTTCGCCCGCACCCCGCACGGCATGGAGCCCACCATGCGCGCCGATGAGCTCTACACCGTGTTCAGTCGCGCCGTGAGCCAGATCGATGCCGTGGCCGATCCCACCTATGACCCCCAGTCCTCGGAACGGATCTTCCGTCTGTCCCTCTCGGACCTCGGGGAGCTCACATTCCTCCCGGCCATTGGGGCTCTCCTAGCCCAACGTGCACCCACAGTTGGGTTGGAAGTGGAACCGATGGACATCGACACCGTGGCCGACCGGATACGCCGGGGACAAATGGATGCCGCCGTGGCCAGCAGCCACATCGCCGGGCTGAAGTGCCGCACGCTGGTGACCGGAGACCGTTACGTGTGCCTCCAACCTCGGACGACGGCGGAGAACGGTTCCGTGATCAGCGTGGAGGATTTCATCCGGGCACGCCACATGGTGGTGGAAGAAACCGCCGGTCACGACCGCGTGGAACGGGCCATCCAGAGCAGCGCACTGCGTCGTCGCCCAACGCTACGCATTCCCCACTACGCCACGTTGCCCCGCCTCCTGGTCCAGGGTGAGTTCCTGGTGGTCCTCCCGCTGCGCATAGCCAGAGAGTTCGCCGCAGATGGACAGTTGGAGATCCGGGAACTACCCATTGACGTGCCGCGGTTCGAAGTTTCGATCTACTGGCAGCCGCGGATCCCGGCAAATGCGGCTCTTCCTACCTGAGGTGGGGGTGAGTGAGCCCGCCGCCGATG
>NZ_JROX01000248.1:0-3632 GCF_000800955.1 Kocuria sp. ZOR0020 | reverse complement strand
CCATGACCGGTACCGCGTCAACGTGGAGACCATCACCGCAGATCTGGCGGACCGCGACGACGTCGACCGCGTTGCCGCCCGTCTTGAGGATGCTGACCACCGGGTTGATCTGCTGATCAACAATGCCGGATTCTCTGTCAAGGGCCCCATTGCCGGCCCGGACCACGATCTTCAGGACGCCGGATTCGACGTCATGTGCCGCGCCGTCCTGGTGCTCTCCTCGGCTGCTGCCCGGACCATGGCCGCACGCGGCGAGGGCTGGATCCTCAACGTTTCCTCCGTGGCGGGTGCTGTGTCCATGGGCCCTTACTCCGCCATCAAGGCCTGGACCACCACATTCACGGAATCCTTGGCCGTGGAGCTCAAGGGAACCGGCGTGAAAGTCACAGCACTGCTGCCCGGATGGGTGCGTACCGAGTTCCACGCCCGCGCCGGCATCAGCGGCTCGTCCATTCCCAACTGGCTGTGGCTGCGGGCGGACAAGCTCGTGGAGGAAGCCTTGGAGGACCTGATCCGCGGCAAGGTCATTTCCGTACCGACCCTGAGGTACAAAGTGCTCATGGGGCTGGTCAAGGTGGCACCGCGGCCCATCATCCACACTGCTTCCGGATTGCTCAACGGCGCACGCGCCCGGGAAAAGAAAGCATGAGCCATGACTGACCAGGACCGCGAGCCCACCGCCCACTCCGGTGAACCGCATTCACGTCACGACGACGACGCCGCAGCCGCCGAGCAGCAGAAGAACCCCGCAACCGACCGTCTGAAGGTCATCTCCCAGTGGCGCCCGTGGGAGCCCTCGGAGCCTGCGCCCTACGTCCTGGACAGCATCGATGCCCACGGGGCTCCCCCTGAGGACCACGGACCCACACCAGTGGCGCCTCCGGCGGAATCTGCTCAGATCGGTCTTGAACATTTCACGGATCCGGGGCGTCGTCGTATGCGCGCCATCGCCCGCAAGATCTTCTTCAACGGCCTGGTGGATCGGACCATCACGCGTCGGGTGGAGCGCAAGCCGGGTGCTGAGGTCCTCAGCGGTGCCTGCGTGGTGGTGGCCAATCACTCCAGCCACCTGGATGCCCCGCTGATCATGAGTTCCCTCCCCGTGAACCTGCGTCAGCACGTGGCCACGGGTGTTGCCGCTGACTACTTCTTCACCACCTGGTACAAGAAGCTGTTCACCCAGCTGGTGTTCAACGCCTTCCCCATTGACCGCAAGGGAGCCGGCGAAAACCGCGGGCTGTCCCGCAAGTTGCTCAGTGCCGGAATCCCCGTCCTGGTGTTCCCTGAAGGAACTCGCTCCAAGGACGGCCGCATGCGCGAATTCAAGGTGGGAGCTGCAGCACTTGCCTCCTCCATCAAGGTGCCGGTCCTGCCCGTGGCCCTGATCGGTGCACACGAGGCCATGCCCCGGGACACCTCCTGGCCCAGACGCGGTCGCCCGCCGGTCGTCGTCGCCATTGGTGAGCCCCTCACCGTCAGAGAGAACGAGTCAACGGTCGCTTTCAACGAGCGCATCCAGGCCACGGTGCGCTCTCTCTACCGGGAGTACCGTCCGCTGATCGATCAGTGACCGCGTTCGGCGCAACCCGGGGCCACGGTTTCCGGTGGTGGATGGCTTGGCGCGTAGAGTCGAACACTGAATCCGCACGGAAATGAGGTAGTAGTGCCAAACGTCAAGCATCAGAAGTGGTGGGGCTGGGGCGAGGAGAACGTCTTCTTCACCTGGCAGAACAAGCCGGCATTCGCACCCATGGTCAAACGCGCCATCGGCATTGATCTGCGGCCCCGTCAGCGCGACACCGTGGACTTTGCCACCGCACAGGTACCCGAGACCCGCATCTCCACGGAGCAGTTGGAGATCTTGAATGGGATTCTCGGTGCGGACAACGCCGTGACCGAGGACCACACGCGCGTGGTCCACTGGGCAGGCAAGGCCGTCACGGACATCCTCAAGACGCTGCAGAACCGCTTTGACCGCATTCCCGACGTCGTGGTCTACCCCGGTTCTGAGGACGAGGTCCAGGCCCTGGTGGATGCCGCCGTGGAACTGGATCTGGTGCTCATTCCCTTTGGCGGAGGCTCCAGCATCTCTCGCAGCCTGCAACCGCGCCCGGAAGAGGAGCGGACCGTTGTGTCCGTGGATCTGGGCCGATTGAACAAGGTCCTGGAGATCGACGAAACCTCCGGACTGGCCCGCATCCAGGCCGGTGTGCTCGGACCGGACATGGAAGAGCAGCTGAACTCCCGCGGATGGACCCTGGGGCACTTCCCGGACTCCTTCAACCACTCGACTCTGGGTGGTTGGGCCGCCACACGCTCCTCCGGCATGCAGTCGGACAAGTACGGGGACATCGCGGACATCATCCGCGGCATGAACGTGGTCCGTCAAGGCGGTCTGGTCACGTTGCGCCCACTGCCCTCCACCTCCACTGGCCCGTCCCTGCGGGAGATGTTCATCGGTTCTGAAGGCCGCCTGGGCATCATCACGGAGCTCTGGGTGCAGGTGCACCGGGAGGCTGAGCAGCGCGAGGTCATCGCCTACATGTTCCCCACCTGGCAACAGGGACTCACAGCCATGCGCAAGATCCATGAGGCGGAAGTGCACACCACTTTCGCCCGGATCTCAGATGCTCACGAAACTGAGTTTTCTCTGGCCACCCAGAAGGCTCCTACTTCCCTCAAGAAGACCATCTCCGCCAAGGGGCAGGACGCACTGTGGGCGGTCATGCGCAAGCGCGGCTGGGACACCAAGGCCATGTGCATCGCTTATGTCTGCTACGAGGGCAGCAAGGACGACGTCGCCCGCAAGAAGAAGACCGTGGCTGGCATTGCCAAGGGCCAGGGTGCACTGATTCTGGGCTCCGGCCCTGGCGCTCTCTACGATCAGAAGAAGTTCGACACCCCCTACCTCCGCGATTTCCTGCTGGAGCAGGGCGTGATCGGAGATGTGTCTGAGACTGCTGCTCCGTGGTCACAGCTGACCACGGTTCACGAAAACGCTTACGCGGCCGCCCAGTCCGCCTTTGAGGAGCTGGGCAAGACCGGCTGGATCATGAGCCACATGTCCCACTCGTACCACGCGGGGGCATGCCTCTACTTCACGTTCGCCTTTGAGATCTCAGATAACGTGGACCACGAATACGCCTTGGTGAAGACCCGCATCCAGCAGTCCTTCATCGACTCCGGCGCAACCCTGTCTCACCACCACGGGGTGGGCGCAGAGCACAGCCCGTGGATGGAGCAGGACGTCTCCCCCGCCGGCGCAGATCTGATGCGCGGGTTGTTCGCCACCGCTGATCCCGGTCAAAACTTCAACCCCGGCAAGATCCTGGACTCCCCGGACACCCTCTACCGGGCTCTTGGCCAGGACCAGCCGCCGGCCCCAGGTGCGCAATCCTGAGGCCTTGAATGGGTGGTGACTCGTCCAAGTAGTCACCACCCTCTGCCAACGAGAAACCCACAGGCGCTTCGTACCTTCAACCACCAGGCGCTTACGGGACCAGAGTTCCTAATCACTCCCATTGGGTGGTCAGTTTCCTGGCCCATCAACACTGATGTGCCAGGAAACTGACCACTCAACCAGCACACCCAGCACCAGCACACCCCACCACAAACCCCCACCCCCAAGGGGG
>NZ_JROX01000247.1:0-14780 GCF_000800955.1 Kocuria sp. ZOR0020 | reverse complement strand
CACCCCTTCCCGATTCTGCCCCCGCCCCCGCACCCGGTGGACCATCCGCCGCCGCCCAGGCGCAGGCCAACCAGGCCGATGACCTCCTGGCAGACATTGACGCCGTGCTGGAAGCCAACGCAGAAGAGTTCGTCAAGGGATTCGTGCAGAAGGGCGGTCAGTGACCCCATGGACCGCAGGATCATGGGCCTGGAGACCGAATTCGGCATTGTGCACACCGTGCCCACCGGAGCTGCCCTGAGCCCGGATGACACCGCACGGCGCCTGTTCCGTCCCATTGTGGAATGGGGGAGGTCCTCCAACGTCTTTCTGCCCAACGGCGCTCGCCTGTACCTGGACGTGGGTTCCCATCCCGAGTACGCCACCGCCGAATGCGCCACGCTGGAGGACACCGTGGCCCATGACCGCGCCGGTGAGTTGATCGTTGATGACATGCGCGGGCAGTTGGAAGCCAAGCTGGCGGAGGAGGGCACGGGCGGGTCCGTGTACCTGTTCAAGAACAACGTGGACTCCGCCGGGAACTCCTTTGGTTCTCACGAGAACTACATGATCGCCCGCTCAACCCGGTTCGCCCGCCTGGTGGCTCACCTCATCCCGTTCCTGGTCACCCGCCAGCTCATTGCCGGTGCGGGGCGTGTTCACCCGCAGGGTCCTGTGGCTTTTGGCCAGCGTTCCTTCTCCCAGAACGCCGGGCAACCCAGCTACTCCTTTTCCCAGAGGGCGGATCACATTTGGGAGGATTCGTCGTCGTCCACCACGCGCGCCAGGCCGCTGATCAACACCCGCGACGAACCCCACGGGGATGCTGAGCGGTTCCGGCGGCTGCACGTGATTGTGGGGGATTCCACCATGTCCACCACCACCACAGCACTGCGGTTGGGCGCCACGGACCTGATGCTGCGCATGATCGAGGCCGGTAACGCCCTGATCGACCGCACGTTGAAGGATCCGGCTCTGGCACTGCGCCAGATCTCCCACGATCTCACCGGCACGGTGCCCGTGGAGCTTGCCGACGGCACGCAGCGTTCCGCTCTGGACCTGCAACGTGAGTACCTGGAGACCGTGACCCGCTTTGTGCAGGCCAACGGCGCCCACCATGATCGCGTGGACTGGGTGCTGGATCTGTGGGCGCGCACCCTGGATGCCGTGCAGCGTCGGGACGTCACCGGAATCGACACGGAAATCGACTGGGCCATCAAGAAGAAGCTGCTGGACTCGTGGGTGGCGCGCAACGGCTCCGACTACGCAGCACCCCGGGTGGCTCAGATGGACCTGGCCTTCCACGACGTCGCCCCTGGCCGCGGACTGTTCCGCATGCTGGAGGAGCGGGGCATGGCAGCACGTCTGCCCGGCACCGATGGCTCGGAGGCTCAGACGGCTGTGACCACTCCGCCGGAAACACGCGCCAAGATTCGCGGCGCCTTGGTCAAGGCGGCCATTGATGCCGGCAAACACACCACCATCGACTGGGTGAACGTCAAGATCAACGGCGCCACACAGCGGATCGTGACCTTGCGCGATCCCTTCCTCACACACGACGACGACGCCGCAGCCATGTTGGCGATTCTGCGCCGTGAAGCCGTCCGTGGATCCGAGCAGCCACCGGCGCCACCCATCATTTGAGTCAACTGTGTGGTGGACCCGATGCAGTGCTTGTGTGGGGCTGCCCGCGGCGGCCCCACACAGTCGGGGCTGTTTCAGGCAGCGAGCTGGATGGTCTCTGGACCCCACCGCAGATAACGGCACACGGTCACTGCTGCATCCAGGGCGGAGTTGTAGTCCGTGTGCATTTGACGTGTCACCATCTGGCCGTCACCGGTGTGGATGGTCAGCTTCCATGCGGGCACACGGCGCAGGTTGGCAAACCAGGTGGTGCTGATGTCCACGATCGGGACGCCCACACATTGACCGGCGGCCACGGGGGGCAGAGGCAGGGGGTCGATCACGGCGCCATTGCCGTGAATCGGGGCAGAGTGCTCGGGCACAGGTTCTCCTGAGAACGGACCAGCTGGGGGACTGGATGAATGACATTGGGGGAATGTCCAACTGCAGAACAACTGTGGACATGATAACTGGTCAGTGGGTTAGTGTGGGGACATATTGCTGTGATTGCATTTAGAGTCGCCAGGTCTGGCCGTTAGCATGAATTCGGAGCTTGTGGGACAGTCCCTAAGTCCATCCACGCGGACCAGGAAGGTGACACCATGACGATCACGGCGCGCAGGACATCCAACGTTCTGACCCGTGCCGTCGCCGTCGTCACGCTGGCAACATCAACCGTGGTCATGAGCGGTTGTGGCCTCACCGGCCCCAGCCCCCGGGCGGTCACCCAGGAATTCGTCTCCGCCATGCAGAACCAGGACTGGGAGACTGCCTGCCAAACTCTCTCCCATGACTTCATCCACCGGAACATGAACGGGGACTCGCGCTACTGCGTGCATTACCTGAAGCAGTGGCACGCAGGCTCCAACACATTTGAGGGGATGTCTGTCCCCTCTCAGGACACCGAAACCCGCTCGGACGGCACCAAGGTCACGGTGGATCTGGCCAACGGCTCCACGGACCATGCGCGCGTGGTGGATGAAGGTGGGGAACTCAAACTGGCTCGCTACCCGGGTCAGGACAAAGCCGCGCGCTGATGGCCTAGCCTGGAGACACTATCCAGATGCACATGCGCCGCACGGCAACCGGTACCACCTGATGCCGCGGGGCTTCCCCCAAGGAGCAGCCCAATGAGCCAGCAGGACCAGGCCACCCCCCATGACGAGGCCGTGGAGATCGCACGGAATCTGATCCGGATCGACACCTCCAACTACGGCAGTGGCGACTCCAAGGGGGAACGGCGCGCCGCGGAATACGCCGCTGGCCTGCTGGAAGACGTTGGATTGAGCACCACCCTGGTGGAAGCCGCCCCCGGTCGTGCCAACGTGTTCGCCCGCATCCCCGGATCAGACTCATCGGCCAACGCGCTGCTGGTCCACGGTCACCTGGACGTGGTGCCTGCCATGGCCCAGGACTGGTCCGTGGACCCCTTTGCCGCTGAGGTGCGTGACGGCATGATCTGGGGCCGCGGCGCGGTGGACATGAAGGACATGGACGCCATGATGCTCTCCGTGGTCCGCCACATGCAGCGCACCGGCCAGCAGCCCAAACGGGACATCGTGATCGGGTTCTTCGCGGATGAGGAAGCCGGTATGGAGTACGGCTCCAAATGGGTGGTGAACAACCACCCCGAGCTCTTTGACGGTGTCACGGATGCCATCAGCGAGGTCGGCGGGTATTCAGCCACCATCGGTGGCCAGCGTGCCTACCTGCTGCAAACCGCGGAGAAGGGCCTGATGTGGCTTCGTCTGCACGCGGACGGCACGGCTGGTCACGGTTCCCAGGTCAACCACGACAACCCCGTGACCACGTTGTCCCGGGCGATCGCCAACATTGGTGAACACCAGTGGCCCATTGAGCTGACCAAGACCACTCGGCAGTTCCTGGACGCGGTCACGGAACTGACCGGCGTCGAATTCGATCCTCAGAACCCTCAGAAGTTGCTGGCGGAACTGGGCTCCGTGGCGCGATTTGTGGGTGCCACGCTGCAGAACACCGCCAACCCCACGCAGTTGCGCTCGGGATACAAGACCAACGTGATTCCAGGCTCCGCTCAGGCCGGGTTGGACGTGCGCTATCTGCCGGAACAGCGCGAACTGGTCCTGGCCAAGCTGCAGGAACTGGCGGGGGAGAAGGTGCGCATCGAGTTCGAGTCCGATCAGATCGGGCTGGAGGTTCCGTTCTCCGGCACCGTGGTGGATGCCATGGTGGATGCGCTACAGGTTCACGATCCGGAGGCCGTGGTGTTGCCCTACATGCTCTCGGCCGGCACGGACAACAAGTCCCTGGACCCGTTGGGCATCACGGGGTACGGATTCGTGCCGTTGCGCCTGCCGGAGCAGTTGGACTTCCCGGCCATGTTCCACGGCGTGGATGAGCGGGTGCCCATCGCCTCCCTGGAGTTCGGGGCCGATGTCCTCCACACGTTGCTCACCAGCTACTGATTCGCGCCCTCTTCTTCCTCCTCCACCCGCCGAGCAGTGAGTTAGTCCGTACCATCCCGTTCAACGGTGATTTGTGCCGCCCATCAGCGCTGATGGGCGGAACAACTCACGTCTCGGCGGGGCCAAGGTGGCCAGGGGCGGCACAACTCACTGCTCGGCAAAGCAGGTGCGAAGGTGCCGAACCAACTCCCCCCGCCGAGTAGGCCTTTTGATCGCCCCTGATTGGGTCAGCAGCGATCAAAAGGCCTATTCGGCGGGGGTGTGGAGGGCAGGGTTATTCGGCGGAGTAGAGGGTGCTGCGGACACGCATCACGCGGCGTCGCATCCAGAACTTCCGGGTACCGCCGTAGAGATGCACCGAACGGGTCAGTTCCCACTTGCCGTACTCGGCATGCTCACTCAGGCGCATCCGGGCATCGGCAACACGCTCGCCAGGCGCCACGGTCAGCACCAGGTATTCAAAGCGCTGATCAGCGTCCATGGTGATCCGGGCTGTGCTGTGCACGATTTGCTCTCTCATCTCTCCCCATTCTGCCCGCGGACGGGTAACGTCTGAACCATGAGCACCGATCCGCGAGTCGCCCTGCAGTCCCTCGTTTCCGCCCTTGAGGAGCACCTGGCTGCCCTCTCCAACCGTCGCAGTGACCAGGACCCTGCCGTCGACGCCGCTTACGTGGCCATTGCCGATGCCTTCGATTCCTACGAAGAAGCCTTGTACGACAACTTTGATGAAGTCACCCCCCTGACCGTGTTCGCTGACGACGACGAAGACGATGACGACGACTTCGATGACCTGGAAGAAGCCGACGACGACTCCTCCCCACTGGATGAGGACGACTACGACGACCTTGACGAGGATTCCTCAGACGATCGCTGAGTCTTCTGACCTACGCTGACTGAGAACAGCCCCCACCGGCGCCCCGCAAACTGATCGCGGGGGCGCCGTCGTCTGGTGTGCTCACAACTGTGAGCGACCACGCAGGCTGTTGACGGGCAATGTGGAATCCACGTGATCTAAGGTGGCCGGGTGGACTGGCTTTCAACAATCATTCTTGGCCTGGTGCAGGGACTCACCGAGTTCCTCCCCGTCTCCTCGTCAGCGCACCTGCGCATTGTGGGCGAGTTCCTTCCCGGCGGCGCCGACCCCGGTGCGGCCTTCACGGCCATCACCCAGCTGGGTACGGAAACGGCGGTGGTGATCTACTTCTGGCGCGACATCGTGAGGATCGTCAAGCACTGGGCGCTGTCCCTGGTGGGCCGGATCGACCGCAAGGATCCGGATGCCCGCATGGGTTGGTTGATCATTGTGGGTTCGCTGCCCATCGGTGTGCTGGGCCTGTTGTTGGAGGACTGGATCGACACCTCCTTCCGCAGCTTGTGGATCACCGCCACCATGTTGATTGTGTTCGGTGTGTTCCTGGGTATCGCTGACAAGGTGGGCAAGCAGGTCCGCACCCTGGAGAACCTGAGCGTCAAGCACGGTCTGCTCTACGGTTTTGCGCAGGCGCTGGCCCTCATTCCCGGTGTTTCCCGTTCCGGTGGCACTATCACCGCCGGTCTGTTGATGGGTTACAAGCGTGAAGCTGCTGCCCGCTACGCCTTCCTCTTGGCCATCCCCGCCGTGTTCGCCTCCGGGCTCTACAAGCTGGCCTCGGAGATCACGGATCCCTCACCGGCTGCCTACTCCATGACCCAGACTCTGGTGGCCACCGTGGTCTCCTTTGTGGTGGCCTACGTGATCATCGGCTGGTTCATGAATTACATCTCCAGCCGGTCCTACTCCTTGTTCGTGTGGTACCGCATTGCCCTGGGTTTGGTGGTCTTCCTGCTCCTGGGCTTTGGCGTGATCTCTGCCATCCCCGCTGTCACGCTCTGATCCGCCCCCGCTGTAGCTGCCCCCCGTTTCTGTTGAGAGGTGTCCATGAAGTCCTGGTCCGCGCGTCCCGTCCCTGATCTGCCCGGCCGCGCGCCTGTACCGGCGATCTTTGACACCCGCACCCAGCAGGTGGAGCAGTTGCCCCGGCAGGAACGAGCCAGCCTGTACGTCTGTGGCATCACCCCGTACGACGCCACGCACATGGGCCATGCGGCCACTTACGTTGCTTTTGACGTCCTGCACCGCGCGTGGCTGGATGCTGACATGGCGGTGGACTACGTCCAGAACGTCACGGATGTGGATGATCCGCTGTTGGAACGGGCCGAGCGCGACGGCGTTGACTGGCGCGACTTGGCTGCCGGTCAGATCGAACTGTTCCGCACGGACATGACGGCCCTGAACGTCCTGGCACCGGCCCATTACACGGGCGCCACCGAATCCGTTGACTGGATTGTGCCCGCTGTGGAGGACCTCATGGCCCGCGGCCTGGCGTACCGCGTCAACGGCCAGAACGGCGAGCCTGATGGGGATGTCTATTTCGACGTCGCCGCCGTGGGTGCCCTGGGCGCTGACGGCAATGCGCCGTCGGAACCGCAATCGGCGTGGGCCACACCGTGCGGCCCCGACGACGGCGGAACGGGTGCCTGCCCCGGTGCCTGGGAACTGGGCCAGATCTCCAACCTGACCCGTGAGGAAATGCTGCCCTTGTTCGCCGAACGTGGCGGAGACCCGCAGCGTCCGTGCAAACGTGACGCCCTGGACCCGTTGCTGTGGCGGGTGGAACGTGAGGGGGAGCCCTCCTGGGACGGGGCCTCACTGGGCCGCGGCCGGCCGGGCTGGCATATCGAGTGTTCGCTGATCTCCCTGCAGTACCTGCCCGCTCCGTTCACCGTGCAGGGTGGGGGATCGGACCTGGTGTTCCCGCATCATGAGATGGGTGCCGGTCACAGCTGGTCCATTTCCGGGCATCCCATGGCGCGTAGTTTCATGCACACCGGGATGGTGGGGTTGGACGGGGAGAAGATGTCCAAGTCCTTGGGCAACCTGGTGCTGGTCTCCAAGCTGCGCGCCCAGGGTGAGGACCCCAATGCCATCCGCCTGGCCATCATGGCTCAGCACTACCGCACCGACTGGTTCTGGACGGATCACTTGCTGGAGTCGGCCCGCAAGCGTCTGGCCCTGTGGCGGCAGGCTGCTGATCTGGCGCAGGACGGTTCTTTTGAATCGGCTCTGGAGCCGGTTCGCGTGGCCTTGGCGCAGGATTTGGACACCCCGACCGCACTGGCCGCCGTGGATCAGTGGGCTCAGACTGCGATTGCCGGCGCCCCGGGTTCGGGTGACTCCTTGGCTCGGAGCGCCATTGAGGCCCGGCTGGGAATCACCTTATGACCTGGGGGCACCTGCCTCCCGTCAGTCGTGTTCACGACGACGCAAGAAGCGTTCGAATTCCTGCGCAATGGCATCTCCTGATGCCTCGGGAAGATCTGTGGTGTCCTTGGCCTCTTCAAGTTTGGCTACGTAGGCAGCAATTTCAGGGTCGTCCTCGGCAAGGTCATTGACCCCGCGTTCCCAGGCCTCGGCATCCTCCACCAGATCCTCCAGGGGAAGATGCAGGCTCAGCAGATCCTCGAGCTTGCGGATCAGCGCCAGCTGCGCCTTCGGTGAAGGGGATTGCCCGACGTAATGCGGCACCGCTGCCCACAGGCTCACCGTGGGGATGCCGGAGACCGCAGCCAGGTGGGAGAGCACACCCACGATTCCCGTGGGCCCCTCGTACTCCGAACCTGAGACCTCCAGTTCATCCTGAAGTTCATCCGTGTCTGAGGTGGTGGAGACCGGAATGGGGCGGGTGTGAGGGACATCCGCCAACAGGGCGCCCAGCATGACCACAAAGTCCACGTTCATGGCAGCGGCTTGTTCCAGGATTTCCGCGCAGAAGCTACGCCACCGGTACGAAGGCTCCCACCCGTGCAGCAGAACCAGATCCAGGTTGGTGCCGTCCACCGTGGCGGTGGAGAGTTTGGTGGTGGGCCAGACCAGTTTGCGCTCACCCGTGGCTGAGCGCGTCATGCGGGGGCGGGAGTACTGGTAGTCGTAGTACTCATCAGCCGCCACTTCAAAAACTTCACGAGCCCCGTAGTGCTCGCCCAGCATCTTGACCGTGTCCGTGGCGGCATCGCCGGCGTCGTTCCACCCTTCAAAGGCTGCCACCAGAACTTTGACGCGCTCCGGGGAACCCGCTTCACGGACCACTCCGAAGGGACCGGCCTGCGGTTCTGAATGGGGCTGGGTTTCGTCGAATCCGTTCACCCATCTCACTCTACGCGGATGGTTGGCTCTGATCAGCCCGATAGGATCCACCCCATGGATTCCCGCACCCAGGACCCACACCACCAAAACCGGTCTGCCGATGATCGGCGCGGCGCTGTCACCAATCAAGGCCGTACTGGTGCCGAGCAGGACCCTGCCGTCAATTCGGGCCCGCCTGATGCCGTGCTGTGGGACATGGACGGCACCTTGGTGGACACGGAGGTCCACTGGTTTGCCGCCGAGGCTGATCTGATGGCACAGCACGGTGCGCCATGGACGCACCAGGACTCCTTGGACATGGTGGGTTCCAATGAAGCCGACATGGTGGCCGCCATGCAGGGCAGAGGCCTGGACCTCAGCGCCCAGGAGATCGTGGAGGGTCTGAACACGCGGGTCAGGGATGGCATAAGCCGGGATCTCCCGTTGCGCCCGGGCGCGTTGGACCTGCTGGTTGCCTGCCGTCAGGCTGAGATCCCCACTGCCCTGGTCACCAACAGCGATTCCGTCCTGGCAGGTGCCGTACTGGAGGAACTGAACCGCCAAGCTCGGCACCGCGGTTGGAGCGGAGGCCAACTCTTTGACATTCGGGTCACCGGTGATCTGGGTCTGCCCGGCAAACCCGCTCCTGCGCCCTACACCTTTGCGGCGCGCCGGTTGTCGGCACTGGCCCGGGAGCGGGGTCACGGGCCTCTGAACATTGAGCGGATGGTTGCCATTGAGGACTCCCCCACCGGAGTACGCTCTGCCGTGGCGGCAGGTGCCACTACGGTGGCCGTGGTGAATCTGGCCCCGCTGGAGAACAACGGCGCCACGGTGGTCCTGGACTCCCTGGATGGCGTGACCGTGCAGGATCTGATGGGGTGGATGGAGGGCCATGCCGCCCGTTGAGGCTGCTGGACCCGCTCGAGGAAAGCGGAAGTCCCTGCGTCTGGGACGGGTTGGTGGATTCCCGCTGCTGCTGGACCGGTCCTGGTTTGTGATCGCCGCGGTGATCATCCTTCTGTACTCACCTGTGCTGGGGCGGGTGCTGCCCAACATCGGCGGGTGGTCCTACGCCGTGGCGGCGGCCTTCTGTCTCCTGCTGGCGCTCTCCGTCCTGTTGCACGAGTTGGCGCATGCGTGGACGGCACGAGCGTTCGGGTGGCCCGTCACGCACATCACGTTGTCCCTGATGGGCGGACACACCAGTTTTGGCGCCACCAGGACCTCCTGGTTGGCCTCCCTGGTGATTTCCGTGGCCGGGCCGGTGGCCAACATCCTCCTGGGTCTGGCGGGATGGGTGGCGGTGGCAGCACTGCAACCGTTGGAGGCCGGTGGTGCGTTCAACGTGGTGCTGGTGCTTGTGGAACTCACCAGCTGGGCCAACTGGTTTGTGGGCATCTTCAATCTGATTCCCGGCCTGCCCCTGGACGGCGGACGCGCCCTGGAAGCGGTGGTCTGGGGCATCACTGGGCGCGAGTTCGTGGGAACGGCCGTGGCGGCATGGACCGGACGGGTCATTGCCGTCCTGGCGGTGGCTTGGATTCTGGTCAGTGGCTTGTGGCGTTCCATTCCGTTGCTGATCCTGGCCGGTTTGCTGGTGTGGATGCTGTGGGCCGGCGCCGCCTCATCCCTGCGGCGGGCCCGCGCCGCCCGCGCGATGTCCGGAATACGCGCCGTGGACCTGATGGAACCAGCCATTGCGGTTCCAGCTGAGACCACGCTGGCCACCGTGGAAGCCATCCTCCGGGGTGCCTTCAGCAACCCCGCGGACACCGTGGCTGAACCAGGCCCAGTCGCGGTGTTGGCCATGGATGGCCAGGACTGTGTTGGCATGCTCAACCCCGCTCGGGTGACCGCTGTGGACCCGCACCAACGGGCCCACCTGGCCCTTGGCGAGGTCATGGACCCGGTGACCGGCAACGCTGTCATTCCATCTGATCTTGCGGAACTGAACCTGCTGGAAGCCACGGCCCGCAGCGCCCAGCCGATGTTTGTCGTCGTCGATGGCCACGGGACACCGGTTGGTGTTCTGAGAGCGGCGCGGTTGAACACCGTGCTGCGGGAAGCCGGACTGCTCCGGTGACGCGGCACCAAAACCGCACCAGGCAAGCCCGGCGCAGATGACACAATGGGCCGCACCGACCCCGTAGCACCACCTGAAAGTGAGCCCATGACCCAGTCCCACACGCAGCCCACCGGCGCCATCAACCGACGCGGACCCATGCGTGAAGGGGAACGGATCCAGCTCACGGATGACCGCGGAAAGCTGACCACCATCACGCTGACCGTGGGCGCTGAATACCAGACCCACAAGGGTGTGCTGCCGCATGATCTGTTGATCGGTCAGCCGGAAGGCACCGTGGTGCAGAACTCCGTGGGCATCCAGTACCAGGCGCTGCGGCCCCTGATGAAGGACTTTGTGCTCTCCATGCCCCGCGGTGCGGCCGTGGTCTATCCCAAGGACGCCGGCCAGATCGTGACCATGGGAGACATCTTCCCCGGCGCGCGTGTGGTGGAGGCCGGGGTGGGCTCCGGTGCTCTGACCATCGCACTGCTGCGGGCTGTGGGAGATGAAGGCACTGTGCACTCCTTTGAACGCCGGGAGGAGTTCGCGGAGGTGGCCGCCGGCAACATCGCCACCATGTTCGGCGGCTCCCACCCGGCATGGCAGTTGAGCATCGGGGACCTGGCCGAGGAACTGGGCAATGCCGAAGCACCCGGGTCCGTGGACCGTGTGGTCCTGGACATGCTGGCCCCGTGGGAGTGTTTGGACGCCGTGGCCCAGGCCTTGACACCGGGCGGTGTGGTGATCTGCTACGTGGCCACCGTGACTCAGCTCTCCCGCACCGCTGAAGCCATGCGCACGGACGGGCGCTTCACGGAACCCGATGCCCACGAAACCATGGTCCGTGGCTGGCACGTGGAGGGTCTGGCGGTGCGCCCCGATCACCGCATGGTGGCGCACACGGGCTTCCTGATCACCGCCCGGCGGCTTGCGGACGGCGCCCCGCGCCTGGCGCCCAAGCGCCGCGCCTCCAAATCGGATTACACCCAGGAGGACCTGCAGGCCTGGACCCCCGTGGCCCTGGGGGAGCGGGAAGTCTCCGACAAGAAGGCCCGGCGCGCCAGCCGCGATGCCCAGCACCTGGCGCAACGGGCAGCTGTTGCGGACTCACACGCCCGCAACGACTCACAGGAGACCCACGCAGAGGGTGCTGGCACCCCGGCGACGGATACCGGAACCGAAACGGAGGCCCACGACGACGTCGTGCGTTGATTCAGCAAGTATCCAGATCACCCCGTTACGCTGGCTCAAAACCTTTGAGGGTGGACTTCACGCCGCCCAACCAACCGCCACTTGCCGCACGCGCCACTGCGTGCGATACGGAGGATCACGTGCGTAAGGCTTTGCTGAGGACCGGAACCGCAATCGGGGCAGCGCTGTTGTTGACAGCCTGTTCCCCCGGCGGATTCAACTCCGTGGAACTCAGCAACGATCCCTCCGCCGGGGACGTCCCGGAGATCACCTTTGAAACCCCCGTGGAGGTGGAGGAGAACCAGACCAAGGTCTTGCGTGAGGGTGACGGCGCGGAGATCCAGGACGGTTCTGTGCTGCTGGCCCAGGCCGTGATCTACCGCGGCTCTGACGGTGAGGAGGTGGGGGAGTCCTACTCCTCCGGTGCGGGCCAGATCCTGAAAGTTGATTCTGACCTCAAGGAACGACTTCCTGAGCTCTACGATGCCCTGACTCAGATGAAGGTGGGCGGCATTTTGGCGTACTCCTCACCGGCCACCGCGGGGCAGTCCGGGCAGGAGGGCGACAACTCCACCTCGGTTGAGGTCTATGAGATCGTCCAGGAGATCCCCACGCAGATCGAGGGGGAGATGTCCGATTCACCGGACGGTCTGCCCGAGGTCACGGAGAACGACGACCGTGTGCCGGAATTCGGTGAGATCGATGGCGACGCCCCGGACGAGATGGTCTCCGACTATCTGATCGAAGGCGATGGGGACGCGGTGGAAGCAGGCCAGACAGCGGTGGTGAATTACGTGGGTGCCCGTTGGGAGGACGGGGAAACCTTTGACTCCTCCTGGGAGGCCGGTGCACCTGCTGCGCTGCCGTTGGACAATGCCATTGCCGGATGGTCCGAGGGTCTGGAGGGCAAGAAGGTCGGCTCCCGGGTGATTCTCTCCGTCCCTGCGGACAAGGCTTACGGCACCACGGAGGAATTGGGGGAGGACTCCGGCTATCCCACAGGGGACTTGTTGTTTGTGGTGGACATCCTGGCTGCCGTGGACACCCCGGAACCTGAGCCCCTGCCGGACCCCACGGCCTCGGTGGTCAATGAAGGTGACGGTGATGAGGTAGATGAGGGTGACACCCTCCTGGTGACTCGGGCCACGGTGACCAACGGCGAACCCGGGGATGCCACGCCCTCCGTGATGAGCCTGGACGAGACCCTGAAGGACGAGGATTCCTTCACCTATGACCAGCTCAAGGACGCCAAGGTGGGAACCTCCGTGGACATCACCACCTCCAGCAGGGCTGGTGCCGGGCAGATCTCTGAGTCCACCACTCGTTACACCGTGCGGGAGATCATACCCACGGAGGTGGATGGCCTCATGGAGCCCACTCCTGAGGGTCTGCCCATGGTCACCCAGACCGACGGCGGGGATCCGGAGATCGCCCAGCCAGAACGCGATGCTCCGGATGACCTGGTCTCCGAATACCTGATCGAAGGTGACGGCCCGGAGGTCGAGGACGGCCAGACCGTGGCGGTCAACTATGTGGGTGTGCGCTGGGAGGACGGTGAGGTCTTTGACTCCTCCTACGAACGCGGCACCCCTACGGCCTTCCCGCTGGACGGTGTGATTGACGGTTGGTCCGAGGGTCTCAAGGGCAAGAACGTCGGCTCGCGCGTGATCATCTCCATCCCGGCGGACAAGGCCTACGGAACCCAGGAAGAGATTGAGGAATCCGGGAATACAACAGCCCCCGCAGGTGATTTGATCTTTGTGGTGGACATCCTGGGCGCCACGGACACCCCGGCAGCGGCCTCGGCCAGCCCGTCACCAGCTGCGGCCAGCCCGTCCCCGTCCGAGTGACCTGACACTCCACACCCCCACTGGCACCCAGTGGGATCTCACCCTCATCACAGACCCTCACGGAGGAAAACATGTCTTTCGGTCAGCGCAACCTGGACCGCAGCAAGCCAGAGGTCGACTTCCCGGAAGGGGAGGCCCCCACTGAGTTGAAGATCAAGGACCTGATTGAAGGCAAGGGCGCTGCGGCCCAGGCCGGCCAGCAGGTCTCCTGCCACTACGTGGGCGTCACCTTCTCCGGTGGAGAAGAATTCGACTCCTCCTGGAACCGCAACCAGCCCTTGGACTTCACCGTGGGCGTGGGACAGGTCATCCAGGGCTGGGACCAGGGCCTGCTGGGCATGCGCGTGGGTGGTCGGCGTCGTCTGGAGATCCCCTCCGAGATGGCCTACGGCGCGCGCGGCGCCGGCGGGGTGATCGGCCCCAACGAGTCCTTGATCTTTGTGGTCGATCTGCTCGACGTCCGCTGAGACCGTAAGTGCCCGTTGATCAGCAACGGCGCGCTTCCGAACGCCGTCTGAACCTGATTTTCGCGCTGCTCTATCGCGAGCGCGGTTACACCCGCTCCGAGTTGCGTGCTGCCGTACCGGATTACACGGCCATGCCCTCCGATGCGGCGTTCGAGCGTGCCTTCGAACGGGACAAGCAGGAGTTGCGTGCCCTGGGCTTTCCCATCGAGGAGGTTCCGGAGGACGCGTTTTTTGAGGAGGAGACCGCTTTCCGGTACCGGATCGCCCGCGGTTCCTTTGCGCTGCCCGCGCTGCAGTTCACGGCGGAGGAGGCCGCAGTGCTCTCCTTGGCGGCCAACGCCTGGACCCAGACCCCGCTGGGGAGCACGGCGCGGCGTGCGTTGCGCAAGTTGGAGCCCGTTCTGGAGCCTGCCGCAGGTGACGACGACGCCCCGCTGATCCAGCCCACCATCAGCGTTCAGGAACCATCCTTTGCGCCATTGATGGAGGCTGTGCTCAAGCACCGCCAGGTGGGTTTTGACTATCTGGCCGCCTCCACGGACGAGCTGTCCACCCGGCGTCTTGAGCCGTGGGGCGTGGGTTCCCGGTTCGGGTCCTGGTACGTGATCGGTTGGGACCTGGACCGCCAGGCCGAGCGCACCTTCCGGCTCTCCCGGATCGTCTCCGATGTCCGGATCACCACCACCACGTTCACGCCACCGGCTGATTTCTCCATGAACCAGCGGTTGGACGCCATGGAGGCGGCCCCGCAGTTGGGCTCGGTGACGGTGGATGTTGCCCCGGGGCGCGCGCAGATGTTGCGGCGGATGGCTTCGGCCACCGCCCACGGTGCCGGCCACCGCGCTGCCGACGCTGCAGAGGGTTTTGACCGCCTGACAGTTCCGGTGACGGAGCCCGAGCGGGTTGCCGCCGAGATTGCAGCGGTGGGCCCGGACGCCGTGGTGCCAACCCCTGCAGATGTGCCAGGCCCCGCCTCGGAGCCAGACCCTGCCG
>NZ_JROX01000246.1:0-1059 GCF_000800955.1 Kocuria sp. ZOR0020 | reverse complement strand
CGACCCGGTCGCCGGCCAGGGCGGCGGCGATGGAGCGGACCTGTTCGTAGCCGGTGGCCATGAGGAACGTCGGAGCGCGGCCGTAGCTCTTCATGCCCACGATGTAGAACCCGGGCTCGGGGTGGGCCAGCACGCGTTCGCCGTGCGGGGGCACGCTGCCGCAGGAGTGGAACTCCGGATCGATGAGCGGGCCGAGCCTCTGCGGTGCATCGACGGTCGGATCGAGGTCGAGGCGCAGCTCGGCCAGCATCGACAGGTCGGGGCGGAACCCGGTGGCCGGGACGAGGACGTCCACGGTGAGCTCCTCCGCACCGCCGGGTCCCGCGGCCCGGACGTGCAGCTGGTCGCCGTCGGTCTCCAACCCGGTGATCACGAACGAAGTGTGGACATCGATCCGGCCGGATTCGACCAGGTCCCGGTGGCGGGAGCCGAGGGCGCCGCGGGCGGCGATCTCGTCACGGTCCTCGCCGCCGTAGGTACGGGAGGCGTCGGCGGAGCGGACGGCCCAGCTGATCCGAGTCGAGGGGTTGTCGTCGGCGAGGTCTGCGAGGTCGAGCAGCGTGTTGGCCGCGGAGTGGCCGGCGCCGACGACGAGGACCTGGCGACCGGCGAACCGGTCACGGTCCACCCCGGTGACGGCGGGCAGGGGCTGGGTGATGAGCCCGCGGGCTGTCGCCTCGGCTTCTCCGGGGGCGGGCAGGCCGGACCGGCCGAGCGGGTTGGGCTGGTGCCAGGTGCCCGAGGCGTCGATGACGCTGCGCGCCGCCACGTCCTCGATTGAGCCGTCGGAGTGGGCGATGCGGACGAGGAACGGGGTGGTCTCCCTGCCCGTGCTGCGGGTCTTGTCGATGCCCTCCCGGGAGACCGCGACGACGCGGGCGTCGGTGCGGACGACGTCGCCCAGGGCGGCCGCCAGCGGGGTCAGGTAGTCGTCGATCAGCTCGTGACCGGTGGGCAGGACTTCCAGGTCCGGGGCCTGCCAGCCATCTGCCTCGAGGAGGTGGCGGGCGGCGTCATCGATGTTGAACCGCCACGGGGAGAACAGGCGGGTGTGGCCCC
>NZ_JROX01000245.1:0-2564 GCF_000800955.1 Kocuria sp. ZOR0020 | reverse complement strand
CATGGACTCTGACCGGGAGCACCAGGCGCCCTGGTGGGACTCGCGCCACGCGGTGGTGGGTGCCTGCTACGCGGACCGGTGGGCCGGTGGCTTCCAGGGTGTTGAGCAGCGGATCCCGTATCTCAAGGATTTGGGCGTCACCCACTTGCGTCTGCTGCCGCCGTTCCTGGCCTCCGAGTCCTTTGACGACGGCGGATTCTCCGTGGCCTCCTACCGTTCAACCAATCCCAAGATGGGAAGCATTGGGCAACTGGCTGACCTGGGCCAACGCCTGCAGGAGAACGGCATCTCCCTGATGCTGGACGTGGTGCTCTCCAGGACTGCTCCGGATCACCCGTGGGCCAACGCCGCTGCCCGCCACAACTCGTTCTTCGAGGAGTTCTACCGGATCCAGCCGGATGGCCCCACCGGGGACGCCGCTCAGCGATCCGTGTGGGCTCAAGGGCCGGCGTGGGAACGTGTGGTGCCGGGGGATCCCCACGACCGTCGTCGTGTGCGGACCTCCGAACACGCCCACCAGTGGGACCTGGACTGGACCAACCCGCGGGTGTTTGTGGCCATGGCCGGGGAGATGCTGCACGTGGCAGGGCTGGGTGCCCAGGTGCTGCGGGTGGGCTCCCCCTGGCATCTGTGGCGCGGCGTGCCCAGGACCCCGGACGTGCTGGCCGCGGGCCGGCAGGTGCTGCGCACCTTGGGTACCGTCCTGCAGATCGTGGCGCCGTCCGTGGTCCTGGAATCCAATGACCCCGTTGAACTCCGCGTGACGGACGGCGGGATCCAGGTGGCCGAGGGACTGGACCGGGCTGCTCTGATCTGGAGTTCGATCGCCACCCGTGATGCCACCTTGCTGGCGCAGGAGATCCGCAACCACGGAGCGCCACTGGCCGGCAAGGGATACCTGCAGCCGGTGCGCAACCACGATGCTCTCCAGTGGTCCTTCTCCGATGAGGTGGTGACCGCTGCCGGGCTGAACCCGGATGCCCACCGCCGGTTCCTGGGGGAGTTCTATTCGGGTAGGTACCAGGGGTCCTTTGCAACCAACCCGGCGGTGCCGTCACGCTCCGGGCGGATCGGTGCGGCCGTGTGCGGCACGGCAGCCTCCCTGGCCGGGATCCGCCACGAACCCGGGCCGGGTGCTGACCGAGTGCTGCTGGCCCACGCCGTGGCCTTCTCCCTGGGTGGAGTTCCGGAACTGTGGCTGGGTGATGAACTCGGGGTTCTGGATGACCCCCTGTGGTGCCTGGAGGCAGGTCATGAGCTTGACCCCCGATGGGCACACCGCCCGCGGGTCGAGCAGGCCCTGATCGATTCCCGGCATGACTTGTTCTCCGTTTCCGGGCGGCTCTACGGGGCCATCCGCCGCATGCTCCAGGTCCGCGCGGCAGCCCCGGAGTTCGACGGTCAGTCCGTGATCGACTTCGATACCCGCAACGAACCCGTGGTGGGCTACCAGCGCCCCTCCTCCGACGGCAGCGTGGTGCTGTGCCTGGCCAACTTCTCCGACTGGGGCCAGTACGTGACCGGTGAAACCCTCTCCGGTTTCCAGTCCAAGGCCACCTTGCTGCAGGAGGACACCCAGATCGACCTCCGCAACGGCGTGCTGCTGGAAGCCCACGGATGGGCGTGGATCCGGTGCATCCCCCGGCGGGCTCCTCGGCTCTGACCCTGTGTGACGCAACCTCCGCTGGTGGCGGAACGGCCTTGACCTACGGGGGCCCTAGTCGTTTGGATTGAACAGTCAGATTCAGACAGGAAGGCTTTGTTATGGCTGAGAAGTTTGTTCTCCCCGAGCTCGATTACGACTACGCCGCTCTTGAGCCCCACATCTCCGCGCGCATCATGGAGCTTCACCACTCCAAGCACCACAACACCTACGTGACCGGTGCCAACACCGCGCTGGAGAAGATGGAGGAGGCTCGCGCCAACGGCGATTCCGCCGGTGCCGCCAAGCTCTCCAAGGACCTCCAGTTCAACCTGGGTGGCCACATCAACCACTCCGTGTTCTGGAAGAACATGTCCCCGGACGGTGGCGGCAAGCCCGAGGGCGAGCTGGCCTCCGCCATCGACGACGCCTTCGGCTCCTTTGACGCCTTCCAGGCTCAGTTCACCGCCGTTGCCACCACCATTCAGGGCTCCGGCTGGGCAATCCTGGCCTACGAGCCCATTGCCGGCAACCTGGTGATCGAGCAGATGTACGACCAGCAGAACGGTGTCCCCGTGGCCACTATCCCGCTGCTGCAGCTGGACATGTGGGAGCACGCCTTCTACCTGGACTACCAGAACGTCAAGCCGGACTACGTCAAGGCCTGGTGGAACGTTGTCAGCTGGGAGGACGTTGCCCAGCGCCTGGAGAAGGCCCGCAACGGAGCCGCCTCCATCATCTGATCGGCTTTGCCGCTCAGCACGGAGCCCGGGTGTCCTGGTGGACACCCGGGCTCCGTCATGTCCGTGGGGTTCGTGTGGCCTCAGATCCCCGCCCTTTCCCCGCCGAGTAGGCCGTTTGATCGCTGCTGAACTGTGCGGTTTCAGGGGGTGAGTGCAACACGTGTGAGGAACTCGTTGAG
>NZ_JROX01000025.1:0-376 GCF_000800955.1 Kocuria sp. ZOR0020 | reverse complement strand
TGCAAACTAAAGTAACAGAACGCATGGGCGATTGGTTTGAAGCAGAGTTTAAGGCTAAGGCAAATGCTGCAAGCCGAAGAACTAGATTAATCAGAAGCCACGGTCATACCTATACTTATGCCAGATATCAAAATACTGGGCAATTGTCAAGTAACTTAAAGCAAGTTAAAAAAGGCGATAAAATAGTAGTTAATGCAGGGACTAGAGCTAATTATACTAGTGGCTATCATGGCATGTACTTCTTAGTTGAAAAAAAGGGTATGCAAGACGTTAAAACAACATTGAAAAAAGGTGCTAATTATGCTAATTCAATGAAATTATAGAAAAGAGAAAAAATGAAATTAGATTATAATTCACGTGAGATTTTCTTTGGTAA
>NZ_JROX01000244.1:0-290 GCF_000800955.1 Kocuria sp. ZOR0020 | reverse complement strand
AGGAAACATTAGAACTATGGAATAGTCAGCCAGCAATACATTTTGACTTAGGAGAAAATAAATGAAAACATATATTTACGCTTTATTAATTTTATTAGGAATTTTTGCAATTGTAGCTTTTATAGTAGGTCTATGCATTTTAGGTTCATTCTATCCACTTTTTAGTATAATTGCATTTAGTTTGTTTTTTACTAGCTTGCTGTACTGCTTAATATTATTTATTGTTAAAGATTATATGAGAAAATAAAAAAAGAAATTAGCCCCTTAGGGCTTTTGTTTTACGCTTGACC
>NZ_JROX01000243.1:0-1365 GCF_000800955.1 Kocuria sp. ZOR0020 | reverse complement strand
TGGCCTACGAGCTGCCGCTGATGTTCGCCCTGGTGGCCCCGGCGATCGCCGCCGGCAGCCTGGCCGTGGGGGACGTCGCCGCGGCCCAGGACGGCGTGTGGTTCGTGGTGTGGATGCCGGTGGCGTTCCTCGTCTTCCTCATCGGCGTGACCGGCTTCTCCGTATGGGGCCCGTTCGCCCCGGCGCTGGCTGCCGACATCGGCGGCGGCGTGCTGGCCGAGCTCTCGGGGGTCGACCGCCTCGTCCTCCAGGCTGGGCGCTACCTGTTCCTGACCGCCGGCGCCGCCTTCTCGGTGCCGCTCTTCCTCGGTGGGGGCGCCGGGCCCGTCCTGCCCGGCTGGGCGTGGGTGCTGGTGAAGACCGTGCTGGTGCTCGCGGTGCTCGTGTGGCTGCGGCGGAGGATCCCGCTGCTGCGCCCGGACCGGTTCATGGAGATCGGCTGGGTGGTCCTGCTCCCGGCCGCCGTGCTCCAGGACCTGGTCGTGTCCCTCGTCGTCGTCTGGAAGGGCTGAGCCGTGCTGGTCGGAATCGTGTTCTGGGTGCTCGCCGTGGTGGCCGTGGCCGCGGGGGCGCTCGTGTTCGTGGTGGACTCCATGGCCCGGGCCACCTATGCCCTGGCGCTGTCCTTCATCGCCGTGGGGGTGCAGATCCTGCTGCTGGGCCAGAGCTATCTGGGGATCATCACGATCCTCATGATGGTGATGGAGATGGCGGTGATGGCGGTCTACATGGTGATGTTCATGGGCATGAACCCGGCGCTGATGCCCATGGACATGACCCACGGGAAGAAGACCGCGATCGGCGCCTCGGCCGGGGTTTTCGTGCTGCTGGCGGCCGGGGCGCTGCTGATCCCGTGGCCGGAGCGTCGCGGCGCCCCGCCGGAGGACCTCACGCGTGCGCTGGGCCTGGAGATCATGGGCGAGAAGATGCTGGTGATGGCGGTGGTGGGCCCGGTCATGGTGGCCACCATCGTGGCCGGGGTGGTCCTGGCCGCCCATCGCACCCGCTACGACCGGCTCGGTAACGACCTGCGCCGCCGCCCGGCCGACGACCCGCAGCCGGGGGGTGTGGGCCGATGACCTTGGAAGCCGTGCTGGTCGTGGCCGCCGCGCTGTTCGCGGTGGGGCTCTACGGGGCCCTGTCCCAGCAGGTGGTGGTGATGGTGATGATGGGCCTGGAGCTGATGATCAACGGGGTGCTCCTGGCCGCGGCGGGGTTCTGGTGGTTCCTGGCCCCGGACCCCTCCGGGCAGGTGCTGCTGCTGGTGGTCCTGGCGGCCATGACCGTGGAGATGGCCATGGGTTTCGCCGTGGCCACTCTGCTGCACCGCAGGCGGCAGACCGACATGACCGACATGGCCGAGGA
>NZ_JROX01000242.1:0-7508 GCF_000800955.1 Kocuria sp. ZOR0020 | reverse complement strand
GTGCCAGGAGGCTGTCCACCTGGGTCAGATCAGGTTCCGGACGAGTGTCCGTGGGGTCCTCCCGCAGCACATCCAAGACGGTGCGCAGTTCAGCCGAAGCAGTGGAGGCGGTCTGCTGCACCAGACGAGCCGTGGAACGCACGGTCTCCGGGTCAAGGTCATCCCGGTAGTCCAGGGCACCCGCGTAGGTGCTGATCAGGGCAAGGCGGTGGGAGAGGGTGTCGTGCATTTCCCGGGCAATACGGGTCCGCTCCTCCGCACGGGTCTTCTCTGCCCGGGCTTGCTCGGCGCGGATCACGGCCTGCGCTTCCCGGTGGGCGGTGGCTGCCTCCGATCGCAACGCCCGGATCTGCCGGCGTCTGCTCCACCGCAGAAGGCCGATCACCATGGGCAGTGCCGTCATAGCCATGGACAGCGCCCCCACCATCAGCGCCTGCCAGATGTCCGTCTGCACCGGGAACACAAAAAAGCTGGTCATCACGGAGATCAACGCAACCGGTGGAATCCAGTAGAGCCATTTGCGGATCCCGCGTGAGCTGATGGAGATCACCGCAATGAACCAGGCCAGGGACGCCGCGGAGGAAAAGGCCACCATCAGCCCGATCACCAGCGCCACCACCAGGGCGGAGGTAGGCTCCTTCAGCTGCGGTGTCCCGGGATCGTGCCCGGCCTCCAACACCTGGGACTCCGGGGCCCGGCGCAACGCAAACGGCAACAGGGCCACCGCCACCAGGCCCACACCCACGTCAACGATGGTCATCACCAGCAGCTGGCTGTCCGTGAACGGGAAGTCCGCCATGTCTGCGGAACCGCTTTGCAGCGCCAGACTGGCCACACCGTAGACCAGCAGGGCGCCCAAGGGACCCAGTACAAAGGCCAACGCGGTCAGAGCGGTCACCAACCATCGCCTGCCGGTGCCACCGGCAGGCATGCCGGCCGCGGGTATTCCCACGGACGCTACGTGGGCAACGTCAGGGCCCGGGTGGGCATCCTCTGGGAGCGGGTCCACCTGAGGATCCGGGGTCACCGCGGGCTCTTGCCACGGTGCAGGCTTCACAGCTGCTGATTTCATGCGTTCAGATTAAGCGTGCACTGTAACCAGTGGCGTCCTCCCCAAGCAGGATGCCGGGGCGCCGTAAGCATGATTCATGCCAGTGGTGGGCACCGATGAATGGCCGACCGTTCTGCCAGTCGGGGCGGCGGCATTCCACACAGCGTCAGCTGCGTTCCTCAAGGCCAGCGGGGTTCCTAAGGGGGCCTAGCCTCGCGCGACCCTGAGGGCGGAGCGAATCATGGGAATCTGCAGGGGCAGACGGGCCCAGGCCACGGCTTGTTTGCGCATCGGCTTGTGGGACCAGTCTTTGATCATCTTGAAATGGCTCGGCCACAACGCCACAAACAGTCCGGCAGCCGCCACACCGCCCACCTTCCTGGTGGCTGGTGCGGTCAACAACCCCGCGACCGCCAGCTCCACAAACCCGGAACCCACACTCCACGCCCGGGCCGGTCCGGGCATGACGGATGGAATCAAGGAATCGTAGATCTGCGGGCGCACCAGGTGAATCATGCCCGTGACCGTCAGCGCCCCCGCCATGCGTCGAGCCGTACGTTGGGTGGCAACCTCAGAGGATTTATCAGTCATCTGATCAATTCTGTCATCCCGGGTAGGGCAACCTGGTGCCGGTTGCGGCCTCGGCAAACTGCCATAACGCATCCGCCACCTCCGGGGTGGAGGCCCACGCTGATCTCCCCACCAACGACGGCGGCCCCTTCAGTTCGCCACGCCCGCTGGGTCCCACGTAACTGCACTCGGGCAGATCCGCCGTGGCCGCCACCAGGATGCTCTGCGCACCATCGGAGGCGGACTGACCACCAAAGTTGGAGGCGAAACCCACCAGCCCGTTGATCACCTTCCAGGGCGTCTGGTTCTGCATGTTGGTGTGCGCCCAACCGGGGTGGGCCAGCTGAACGGCGGGGCGAGCGGCGTCGTCGTGAATAGCTGCACAGAGGCGCCGGGACAAACCCAGGCCCCACAGCATTCCCGCCAGTTTGGACTGGCCGTAACCGTTCTGGAAGGAGAACTTGCGGTTCCGGAAGTGGGGGTCCGTGAAGTCCATGTGAGTCCACCGGTGGGCACCGGAGCCCACAATCACCACACGCTCCGTGACCTGGTGAAGGATCAGGTTGGTGAAGGCAAAGGGGCCCAGGGTGTTGGTCCCGAGCATCAGTTCAAAACCGTCTGCGGTCTCCCGGCGTGCACCGGAAACCGTTCCGGCGTTGTTGACCAGCACGTCCACGGGCTCATCCAGCGCCTCAGCTGCAGCCCTCACCGAGGACAAATCAGCAAGGTCCACCTGCAGGAAACGGGCATTGCTCAAGGCTGCTGCTGCGTCGCGACCCCGTTCGGTATGGCGAGCGGCAACGATCACCCGGGCCCCGGCGGCAGCGGCAGCCGTTGCCACCTCCCTGCCCAGACCATTGGTGGCGCCCGTGACCAACCACGTCCGTCCCACTTGATCCGGCAAGGTCAACGGAGGCAGCACGGTACGCACGGTCATTGATTATGGCCGATCCGGCACTGATTCAGCGACCCCAGACAGCACGCAGGACCGCCAGTGAATCCTCGGCCATCTCAGCGGTGGAACCCACCGGGGCAACAATCAACTCATCGGCCTGCGAGCGCTTGGCAAAGTCCTCCAGGTATGACTTCACCTGCTGGCCATCACCCACAGCCGTGTACTTGAGCATGTGCAGAATCTGCTGCCCCGCAGCCGAGTGCATGACCAAGTCCAGTTCTTGCTCCGTCAGCTCACGACCGCGGCCGGCCATGAGCTTGACCCGGTTGCGGCGGTACCACTCGTTCTCGGCCACGGAGACGTTGGGGTCATCGTGGGCCACCACGTTGACGGCCGCCATCATGTAGGGCTCAGCCAGCTGATCTGACGGCTCGAACTCGGAGCGGTACACGGCCGCGGCCTGCTCCAAGGCGTCCGGGGCAAAGTGAGAGGCGAATGCGTAGGGCAGGCCGTAGGCCGCGGCCAGGCGAGCACCGAACAGGGAGGAGCCCAGGATGTAGAGCGGCACGTTGGTCCCGGCACCCGGAACCGCACGGATTCCCGGGATCACCGAGTTGTCCTGCAGGTATCCGCGCAGTTCCTTCACGTCCTGAGGGAACTCCTCGGCCGCACGCGGGTCACGCCGCATGGCACGCACGGCCACCTGATCCGTACCCGGGGCGCGCCCCAGCCCCAGGTCGATCCGGTTGGGGTGCAGCTCCGCCAAGGTGCCGAACTGCTCTGCAATGGTCAACGGAGAGTGGTTGGGCAGCATCACACCACCGGAGCCCAGTCGGATGGATTCCGTCTGGGCGGCAATGTGCGCAATCAACACCGCCGGTGCCGCTGAGGCAATGGCACCCATGTTGTGGTGCTCCGTGTACCAGACCCGCGTGTACCCGAGCCGCTCAGCCACCTGCGCCAACTGCACGGACTCCTGGAAGGCCTCTCCCACGGAATGACCTGGGCGGACAGTGGCAAAATCAAGAACGGACAGCGGAAGTGCCAAGACAGCAAACCTTTCACGGTGGCGTGACGGAGACGTACCCCGCCGGGTTTCTGCCGGGTACAGCCACTCACCAGCCCGCTAGATTCCCCACGACGACGACGCAGCCTGTGATCTTGCTGTCAGCGAATCCGGCTGGGGCAAGACGCCCTCTTGCCCAGGGGCGCGCCCCGGGCCGGTTTTCAGCTGTGGGAATGTCTGACCGCGTCTGGTGTGCTCAGTCCAGGGGACCGCCGTAAATCTGATCGATCAGGTCCTGGTTGTTGGTCAGAACATGGCGGCGGCGCAACTTCATGGAAGGCGTCAGGGTGCCATCTGTCTCGGAGAAGTCGTGATCCAGGATCCGGAACTCACGGATCTGCTCGGCGCGGGACACGGTGTCATTGGCCGAATTAATGGCTTCCTGAATGGCGGTCTTGACCTTCTCCTGCTCCATGGCCTGGGCCACGTTCATGCTGGAGTCCAGCTCGTGGGCCTCCAACCACCCGGGCAGCGCTTCCTCGTCCAAGGTGATCAAAGCGGCAATAAACGGACGCTTCTCCCCCACCGCAATGCACTGGGAAACCAGCGGGTGAGCCCGGACCTGGTCCTCCAAAACCACCGGGCTGACGTTCTTGCCGCCGGCAGTCACAATCAGCTCCTTGATGCGTCCGGTGATGCGCAGGTAGCCGTCCTCATCCAGGCTGCCCAGGTCCCCGGTGCGGAACCAACCGTCCTCGTCAAAAGTCTCCTGGGTCTTCTCCGGGTTCTGCCAGTACCCGTTCATCACGCAGATGCCTTTGGCAAGGACTTCACCGTCGTCGGAAATCTTGACCGAGTTGCCCGGCAGCGGGGTGCCCACGGAACCGATCTTGATCTTCTTGACGGTGTTCACGGTGATGGGTGCGGTGGTTTCGGTCAGTCCGTAGCCCTCCAGCACCAGCAGGCCGATGCCGTGGAAGAAATGCCCCAGACGCTCACCCAGTGGCCCACCACCGGAAACGGCGTACTCCACCCGGCCACCCATGGCGGAGCGCAGCTTTCCGTAAACCAGCTTGTCAAACAGCTTGTGCTGCAGCTTCAAGGCCAACGGGACCTTGCCCGCCTCATCAGCACGGGACCATTCGATGGCCACATTGGCTGCCCGGTTGAAGATCTTGCCCTTGCCCTCCCCCTCAGCCTTCTGCTGGGCGGAGTTGAACACCTTCTCGAACACCCGTGGGACCACCAGCAGGAACGTGGGCTGGAAGGACTTCAGGTCCCCCAGCAGATCCTTGATGTCCGCGGTGTGCGCCACCGTCACACCGGCACCCACGGCCATGACCTCGATGAACCGGGCGAACACGTGAGCCAACGGCAAGAACATGACCGTGCGGGCGCCCTCGTGGACTGGCTCCGGCATGGCTGCAGCAGCGTTGTCCGCCAACTCCACAAAGTTCCCGTGCGTCAGTTCGCAACCCTTGGGCCTGCCGGTGGTGCCGGAGGTGTAGATGATCGTGGCCAGGTCATCCAGGTTGGCCAACTGGCGGCGTCGTTCAATCTCCTCGTCCGCGACGTCCTTGCCACCCTCACGCAAGTGACCCATCCCGCCCTCGTCCAGGCACCAGACGCTGTGGACGGTGGAGAGGTCCTCGTTGTGAGCCGCGCGCTCCCATACCGCCTTGTGCTCCGGGGTTTCCACCACCAGGCCCACGGCCCCTGAATCAGAGAGGTTCCAGGCCAACTGAGTGGCAGCGGAGGACTCATAGACCGGGACCACCACACCACCGGCAAACCAGATGGCAAAGTCCAACAGGGACCACTCCAGGCGATTCTTGGACATCAACGCCACACGGTCACCAGGCTCAACACCTGCTGCCACCAGCCCCTTGGCCAAGGCGACCACATCTGCGGTGACCTCACTGGCCGGGATGTCCACCCACTGATCGGCACCCACCTTCTTGGCGAACAACGAGGGATCGCTGGACTTCCGCGCGTTGCGGACCATCAGATCCGTGATGTTGGTGCTGGATGGGGTCTCCACCAACAGGGGCAGGCTGATCTCACGCAAGGGGGCTCCTTGGAAACAGGGCACTGGCTGACAATTGTCCAACAACGGTAGGCCATTGTGAGGGCGGTCACAAAGCGCCTGGTGGATGCGTCACGCAATCGTGATCCGGGGCGGATGGGCGGGCCCGCTCGTCACCAATCACCGCATACTCAGGTGGGCAACTCGACTTGGTGAACCTGTGCATTCGCTGTTAATTTTTGGTCACCGTCCCAAACAGTGAGGTGCACCACAATGTCTTCGCCCAGTACCGACTCCTCGCCGCCCACGGCAGCCCATCAGGTGGCTGTCACGGATGGCAAGCAACAACCCGCCAACAACAACGGCAAACTCTGGCTCTTCCGCATCCTGGGTGTGGTGGCCTTTTTTATCGTCTGGTTCCTCCTGGGAACCACGGACCTTTCCGCAGACGCACGCATCGTGGGCGCCGTCGGATCCCTCATGGCCATCTGGTGGATGACCGAGGCCATGCCTCTGCCCGTCACCTCCCTGATGCCGATCGTCCTTTTCCCCATCCTCACGGAAATCACCCCCGCGGAGGCCACCACTCCATACGCCAACCCGATCGTCTTCCTGTTCCTGGGTGGCTTCCTGATCGCCATCGCCATGCAGAAGTGGAACCTCCACCGCCGCATCGCGCTGCTCACCCTACGTGCAGTCGGCACGCAGCCGCGCCAGATCATCCTGGGCCTGATGATCGCCACCGCGTTTCTCTCCATGTGGGTCTCCAACACGGCCACCACCCTGATGATGCTGCCCATCGGCCTCAGCGTGCTCACCCTGGTGGTGGAGAACAGCAAGAAGCACGGCAACGCGCAGGACGTGGACACGGATGCCATCACCACTGAGCTGACCGCCACGGAAACCTTGAGCGAGGTCATCGACGACCCCGAGGTCCGCAAGTTCGGTGTTGCCCTGGTGCTCTCCGTTGCATGGGCTGCCACCATCGGCGGCCTGGGCACCCTGCTGGGCAGCCCGCCCAACGCCATCGTGGCCGGTTACGTCAGCGAGGAACTGGGCCAGACCGTTGGCTTTGCCCAGTGGATGATGCTGGGTGTGCCGATCGTCGTCGTCTTCATCGGCATCTCCTGGCTGCTGATCACCATGGTTGTTTTCCGGTTCAACCTCAAGGAGATCCCGGGTGGCAAGCAGCTGATCCAGAAGGAAATTGACGACCTCGGCCGCATGTCCCAGGGCGAATGGGTGGTGCTGGCAGTGTTCGTCGTCGCCGCCTTCTTCTGGATCGCCCCCGGCATCCTCACCGGCATCCCGGCCATTGGCGAAAGTGAAGGCTGGGCCTTCCTGAATCGCTTCAACGACACCGTGACCGCCATTGCAGCCGGCGTCATCCTGTTCCTGATCCCCGGCGACAAGCGCGGCAACATGACCCTGAAGTGGAAGGATGCCGAGAACGGCCTGCCGTGGGGCGTGCTGCTGCTGTTCGGTGGCGGCCTGTCCCTGGCAGCTGCAGTTGCGGCAACCGGCCTGGACGCCTGGTTCGGCGATCAGGTGGGTGGCCTTGGAGCCCTCCCACTGATCCTGCTGCTGGCCGTTGTGGTGACCATCGTGCTGCTGCTCACGGAGATCACCTCCAACACGGCAACGGCGGCTGCCTTCATCCCGATCCTGGGTGGTGTGGCCATCGGTCTGGGTATTGATCCCATCACGCTGCTGATCCCGGCAGCTCTTGCCGCCACCTGTGCGTTCATGCTGCCGGTGGGCACCCCGCCCAACGCCATCGTGTTTGCCTCCGGGCACGTGAAGATCAGCGAGATGGTCAAGGGTGGTGTGGTGCTCAACGTGGTCGGCATCGTGCTGATCACCTTGTTCACCGTGCTCCTCGGCCCGTGGGCTTTCGACATGGTCTTCTGACCCCGTTACCTTTTCCGCGGCGCCTGGATCGTCCAGGATGAGCAGGTGC